>CANPDS010000101.1 GCA_947573015.1 uncultured Muribaculum sp. | reverse complement strand
AAAATCGACTTTTTCCTCTCGGTTTTATGCGAACGCGGAACTTTAAGCATCAATTATGACAACCGCAGCCACAGTCTCACCGCCAATTCGCTGATTGTGATGAGACCAGGACACGTATTCCATTCATATACCACCTCTCCCGACTTTCGCGGACATGTCATAATGGTATCCACACGTTTCTTTGGCGAAACCATACCAGGGCTGACACAGATGCTTCCTTCGCTTGTCCACTTCCACGACCATCCGGTAATCAACCTATCCACGACAGATGTAGCTGATCAGGTCGAGCTTCGCAACCTTATCCAACGGCATGCTTACGGCATATCTGGCAATGCATTCCGCACCGACATAGTGCGCTCATTACTTGAAGCGCTGTTTTTCGAGACACTCAGCCTATACGCATCGCATATGGGGGAACGCACTCCAGGAGCCATGCGCCGCAAAGACGCACTGCTATATGGCTTCATACAATTGGTCGAAGAGAATTTCCGCACCGAACGTTCAGTCGCATATTATGCCGAGCGTCTGTTTGTAAGCCCCAAACACCTTTCAGCCATGATAAAGGACGCCAGCGGACGCACAGCCGGCGACTGGATTGACTCATACGTGGTGCTCGAAGCCAAGAATCTGCTACGCAACACAGGCCTCACAATACAAGAGATAAGCACACGGCTCAACTTTGCCAACCAATCATTTTTCGGCAAATATTTCAAACACATTACCGGCCAGTCGCCACGCCAGTTCCGGTCCAGCCCCCTTGAATAGCCCCCAATCAAAGTTAATAGCAATCCCATTGCACAAGTCGATAAAAACGCATATATTTGCGAATTATAATAAACCACATAAGCAATGGAAACCTCGCGCCCTACCCCTCCCCCAATAAAAAACATACCTGTTCCTCCGGCATCAAATATTCAGGGACATCCATATCGCCGACCCCCAATGGCTCCACAGCAATCAATAAGCCTGAAAGTGCTCGTTATTGTCGGCATATCCTTGCTATTGCTTATCCCTGACATGATAATATACGCACTCACAGATGAGCGTCAAAGCCGCCAGGAAGATACCACTCAGGAAATATCTTCATCATGGAGCGGTCCGCAGCTGATTTCCGGGCCTATAATATCAATACCATACGCCATCAAGGGAGAAGACGGACAGGAAGCCACTACCGGCGAGATCCACATACTCCCATCATCTCAAAATGCGACAGCCGACATCGACTCGCAGACTCTGTCACGAAGCATATACGAAACCACCGTGTATAATGCCGACATAAAACTGCACGGGTCTTTCAATATGCAGATCGCAAATACCTTGGGCATCGCTCCATCAGCCTTCCAACTCGACAAAGCATACATAACCATAGGCATAGGTGACCTTAAGGGCATCGAGACTATATCGTCACTGAAGTTCGGAAACGCAGAATATACATTGAATGGCACAACAAATACCATAGTATATGTAAATCAGACTCCTGATAACGACACTGAATATATCTACACCTCATCTCACAAATTGTCATATGATGATAACGATGGACAATCAGGATGCATGCAGGCGCCATTGCACATATCCTCAATTCCCGATTCCATCATTTCCTATTCTTTGACAATGAAATTGAAAGGATCGGAATCGCTGGGAGTGACACCAATCGGTGGAGAAAATCTCATTACGATAAATGGAGTATGCAAATCCCCTTCATTTGTAGGAATGTTCATCCCGTCAGAACGCACCGTAGATAAAGACACCTTCTCAGCCGAATGGATACTCAACTCCAACAACCGTAGCTATCCACAGGTATTTACCGAAGATCGCGCATGTCCCATCGCACGTTCAGGAGTAGCGGTAAATATGCTTGTTCCTGTCGACCAATACCACAAGACCTCCCGCGCCATAAAATATGCCATCATAGTAATATTGCTAACTTTTATCTCCGTACTGTTTGCCGAGATAATGACAAGACACCCGATCAACATGTTCCAGTACCTTCTTATCGGGCTGGCACTTATCCTCTTCTATTCTCTGCTCCTATCACTGTCAGAGCATATTGGCTTCGGCGCAAGCTACCTCATAGCCTCAGTCATGACTATCGGTCTTGTCGGCATCTACATGCTCGGCATCATAAAGTCGCGCAAAATCGCCATAACGATAGCCGCTCTATTGAGTGTGATATACCTGTTTATCTATATACTTCTCTGCCTTGAGACTTTCGCGCTGCTTACCGGAAGCATCGGCCTGTTCATAGCCCTTGCAGCTATAATGTACGCATCTCTGCGCATAAAGCCCAGAGACAATACCACGCCGCTCATTTGATTTGTTTAGTTGACGGGAAATACGTAAATTTGTCGCTTGATTAAACCGTATAAGCAATCAACCGACATCACCCGTCATGCTACGTATAAAGCGTCTATACATGTTCATGCTACAGAGCTTCCTGCCTCTGTTTGTCATGACATTCCTTATATGCCTCTTTATCGTGCTCATGCAATTCCTCTGGCGCTACATCGACGACCTCGTAGGCAAGGGGTTGGAAATGAGCGTGATCGGTGAGCTATTTTTCTACGCAGCCCTCACCATGGTGCCAATGGCGCTCCCATTAGCCATACTACTCGCCTCACTGATGACTTTCGGCAATCTCGGCGAACAGTTTGAGCTTACTGCCATGAAGGCATCAGGAGTATCTCTTATAAAATCAATGCGTCCGCTGATAGCGCTTATGATTCTTGTGGCGATAGGCGCATTCTTTTTCCAGAACAACGTATTGCCGGTAGCACAAGCGAAGATGTACACGCTGCTCTACTCCATGAAGCAGAAATCGCCGGAACTTGAGATACCGGAAGGCGTGTTTTACGATCAGATCACCGGATTCAATCTATTTGTAAAAGAGAAAGACCGCGAAACTGGAATGCTCCACGACCTTCTGATATATAATGTATCGAAAGGTACCGACAACGCCACTATAATATATGCCGATTCGGGCAAGATAAGTATGACCGACGATAAATCGCACCTCATACTCAACCTCTGGAGCGGCGAACAATTCGAGAATCTGCGTGAGCAAGGATCTACATTCTCATCCAACAACGTTCCATACCGACGCGAATCATTCTCTGATAAAGAAGTGCTTATAGCTTTCGATGCCAACTTCAACAGAATGGACGAAAGCGGCATGCGTAACCAGTATGTTGGTAAAAACATTGCGGAACTTCAAGCCACTATCGACTCCGTCACCACACGCCTCGACAGCATAGGTGAAGTATACGGCCACGACATAAAGACCCAGCGCTATTTCGGACTGAATTATTACCGCTATGAGCCAACCGACACAGGTATGCGTGCCGTTCCGCAGGCTCCGGTAGCAATGGCTCATCCGCTCAATATCGATTCACTCTTCTCCGGTGCCAATCCTGCATTCACAAAGAGCTATCTGAATCAGGCACTTGAAAAAGCCAAGCGCACCAAGCAGGAATACGAGTTCCGTTCATATACGATGAACGATGACCGGCGCGTAATACGCCGTCATGCCATTGAGCTGATGAAAAAATTCACCCTCTCCATGGCTTGCATCGTATTCTTTTTCATCGGTGCTCCGCTTGGAGCCATCATACGAAAGGGTGGTCTTGGCATGCCGCTCGTCATATCGGTATTCCTGTTCATATTCTACTACATCATTGACAATACCGGTTATAAGATGGCGCGTGAAGGACGCCTTGAAGTATGGGAAGGCATGTGGCTGTCGACATTTGTATTGCTGCCATTGGGAGTATTCTTTACCTACAAGGCTGTAAACGATTCCGCCGTATTCAACCGCGACGCATATGCCAATTTCTTCCGCAAGCTATTGGGCCGCAGCCAGATGCGCAAGCTTGAATTGAAAGAAGTAGTAATAAATGAAGTATCGGTACCTGTTGCCAAAGAGAAAATTCACAACCTCAATGCCAACATAACATCATTCCTAAATGCCAACCCCTCACGTCCAGCCTACACCGCATATTGGCTGAATGGATATGACCCAATCAAACTGCACGCGATCCGCGCCGAACTTGAGCAAATGGTTGACTATCTTTCCAATTCCCGTGAAAGGATGGTCATACTCAAACTCATGGAACTTCCCGAGGTACTGAATCTGTGGTTCTACCACCCTGCCGCCAACAAAGTTCTCAGTTGGGCGTTTATCATATTGTTTCCACTTGGATTTCCATTGTATCTTATAGGATTGCGCCAACTGTCGCATCTACGCGAACAACTTGAGCATATCCGCACCACAGATGCCGAATTAATCGGCATCCTGGATACAACCTCGGCAGCCGGGAACAATGACGATGGAATATAACACCGAAAATAAATACAGGAACCCACCTCATATAGACTACAACGGTTCTGAAAATATAAATTGCATAAAGCCATAAAAATGGATAAGATACGACTTGACTCAATCGAAGATGCTCTCGCTGATTTCCGCGAGGGACGCTTTGTCATAGTAGTTGATGATGAAGACCGCGAAAACGAAGGAGACCTCATTGTAGCCGCAGAGAAAATCACTCCGGAACAGGTCAACTTCATGCTGAAAAATGCCCGTGGAGTGCTTTGCGTTCCATTGACAATATCACGCTGTCAGGAACTCGAGCTTGCCCATCAAGTCACCGACAACACATCCGTGCTCGGCACACCTTTCACCATCACGGTCGACAAATTGGAAGGTTGCTCTACCGGAGTAAGCATACAGGACCGTGCCGCCACAATCCGTGCTCTCGCAGATCCGTCTTCAACACCGGCTACATTCGGACGTCCTGGACACATCAATCCACTTTATGCCCAGGATAAGGGAGTGCTGCGCCGCTCTGGCCATACAGAAGCTGCCGTAGATCTGGCACGACTGTCAGGACTTCAGCCAGCTGCCGCTTTGATGGAGATAATGAGCGATGACGGATCTATGGCCCGGTTACCGGAGTTGCGCCGTCGCGCCGACGAATGGGGATTCAAACTCATATCCATAGCCGACCTTATTACCTATCGTCTGAAGCAGGAATCCCTGGTGGAGAAAGGCGTGGAGGTAGACATGCCTACTGCCTACGGACACTTCCGTCTGATTCCGTTCCGACAGAAGAGCAACGGACTGGAACACATAGCCATCATAAAAGGAGATCTCGCCGGAAGCGACGAGCCTGCATTAGTGCGTGTGCACTCATCGTGCGCCACCGGCGACATTTTCGGCAGCATGCGTTGCGACTGTGGCGATCAGCTACACAAAGCTCTTCAAATGATTGAAAAAGAGGGGCGTGGAGCCGTAGTTTACCTCAATCAGGAAGGGCGTGGCATAGGTCTAATGGAGAACATGAAAACGGCATGGATACTGTAGAGGCCAACATATGCCTCGGCCACCTCGCCGACGAACGTGATTATGGCGTAGGAGCACAGATTCTCCGCGAGATAGGTGTGCGAAAGATGCGCCTCATGACCAACAACCCGGTAAAACGCGTTGGTTTGCAGAGCTATGGCCTTGAAGTGGTAGAAAATGTACCCATCGAAGTTGAGCCAAATCCATACAACCTTCGCTACATGCGCACAAAAAAAGACCGTATGGGACATCACCTCCACAATCTCTGATTGCAAATCCTTCCCAACATAAATCATAGAATAATACCTCCCTCCACTATTTTTATGCCAAAAGTATCACAGCGCGGCACTGAAATGCCGGCATCACCTATCAGACGACTCGTGCCTCTGGCCAATGAAGCCAAGGAGCGAGGCGTAAAGGTATACCATCTGAATATCGGCCAACCGGATGTGCCGACTCCTCAGGAAGGCCTCGATGTGCTCAAGCATATCGACCGCAATGTGCTGGAATATAGTCCATCCGAAGGATTGCTTTCTCTCCGCGAGAAACTACGTCAATACTACAAGCGCTTTAATATCGAGGTCGATACCGACGATATCATCGTCACAACCGGTGGCAGCGAGGCAGTGCTCTTCGCATTCATGGCCACTCTCGATCCGGGCGATGAGATCATCGTGCCCGAACCGGCATATGCCAACTACATGGCATTTGCCATCTCGGCAGGAGCCAAGATTATCACCGTCCCCTCATCTATCGACGAGGGTTTCGCCCTGCCCCCAGTAGAAAAATTTGAGGAATTGATCACTCCCAAGACCAAAGGCATACTGATCTGCAATCCCAACAATCCTACAGGCTATCTCTATACGATGAAAGAGATGTTGCAGATACGTGATCTGGTCAAGAAATACGATCTGTTCCTATATTCCGACGAGGTATATCGAGAATTCTGCTACACCGGTGCACCATACATCTCCGCATTCCATCTGCCGGGCATTGAGGAGCAGGTGGTGCTGATCGATTCCGTATCAAAGCGCTACAACGAGTGCGGCATACGTATCGGAGCTCTGATCACAAAGCACAAGGAGCTGAAGAAAAACATCATGAAATTCTGTCAGGCACGCCTCAGTCCTCCATTGCTCGGACAGCTCGTAGCCGAGGCCTCCATCGACACTCCACAGGAATACATGCTCGCCACATACAATGAATATGTCGAGCGACGCAAATTCCTCATTGATCAGCTCAACAAAATCCCGGGATGCTACAGTCCGATACCAATGGGAGCATTTTATACCGTTGTGAAACTTCCGGTCGATGATGCCGATAAATTCTGCGAATGGTGTCTTCAGGAGTTTGAGTATGAGGGACAGACCATCTTCATGGCTCCGGCCTCCGGATTCTACACTACCGAAGGCATGGGTCGCGACGAAGTGCGCATGGCCTACGTGCTATGCAAGGAAGAGCTTGCAAAAGCCATGAAAGTGCTTCAGGAGGCACTCAAAGCCTACCCCGGACGCGTGATGCCTTAAGCCGCAATCAATACTGACGCATGAGTTACGAGCGGTTGATAGCCTCACGCATGCGCCTCTCCAATCGTGGAGGAGGCACAGCCACAGGTATCGTCATGGCCATCGCCGGCATATCACTTGCGATGGTCATAATGATGGCCGCGCTATGCATCGTCACCGGATTTAAGAATGAAATCCGACGCAAGGTGATGGGATTCGATGCTCATGTATCGATTCTCCCTGCCGGCGAACATACCAGATTTGAAGGAGCCGGATTATCCGACGCATCAACTATTACATATTCTCAACAGCTTAAAAATATCATCGACGATACAGAGCTTTTCGATACTGCCGAACTGGTTGTGGAGCACCCTGCCGTACTGAAGACCGACTCCGACTTCCAAGGCATAGTGATGCGTGGGCTCACTCCCGGGCCCGGAGCAGACTTCATACAATCTGCAGTAACCACCGGGATATGGCCGTCAGAAACCGACGATGACAACAATACGGTAGTCCTCTCTACTGCCATTGCCGACAAGCTGTCGCTGTCGGTGGGTGATAGAGTATTTGCTTATTTTTTCACCGACGAAGGGGTGCGCACCCGCCGCCTTACCATCGCGGCGCTATACGACACCCACTTTTCCGATTACGACAACATTTACACATTCTCACCTGTCAGCCTGCTGCAAGGGATAAATTCACTTGACTCCCTCCAAGGCACCCGCCTCGATCTGTATCTACGCGACATATCCGACATCGACGCCTCTGCAATGACACTTCAGGAGCGTATGATGCGCGAGGCATGGGCCGGAAGGCTCGACGGCATGTACCGTATCTCCACCGTCAACTCCTCAGGAATGATGTATTTCAACTGGCTGGCCTTGCTCGACACAAATGTCATAGTGGTGCTTGTGCTCATGGCGCTCGTATCCGCATTTACACTTGTATCATCACTTTTCATCATCATCCTTGAGCGAGTGCGCATGATAGGGCTGCTAAAAGCTCTCGGAGCCACCAATGCATCCATCAGCCGCATATTCTCCATGCTCGGGCGCCGCCTTGTGGTCTACGGCATGGTAATAGGAAACGCGATCGGACTATCGCTGATGCTACTCCAGCGCCATTGCCACATACTACCGCTTGATCCTGAAGCATACTACCTCGATTTCGTGCCGGTAGAGATCGATCCTTGGCAGATCATAGCCCTAAACATCGGGGTATTTATCCTCGCAAAGGCCGTGCTGCTCATACCAGGCCGACTGATAGCATCGGTAAGTCCGGCCAAATCCATGCGCTACGAATAAGAATAGCGCTCCCATGACAATGTGTTTGCTTAAAAATACGGTCCATACACTCTCTTAAAATCGTATCCGACACCGACCTTTTGCGCATATTATTTGTTATAAGTAAGTCATGGAAATTATTTTATACTTTCCGGGCGCATAAATCCAGATGATTTTTGCACGAAGATGAAGGAATATAGTCACCTACACAACTGAAAATGAGAGCAAAAAGCGACGGATGCATGCCGCAGTGAGTATAAAGCTATAAAATTGAATA
>CANPDS010000100.1 GCA_947573015.1 uncultured Muribaculum sp. | reverse complement strand
CGGCATGGTGCAGTATGCGGAATTCGGAGTGTCCGCCCTCGCGGTGGAGGTCGAATGTGCCATCCTCCTTCTTGTCGAAGTCAACGCCCCAGTTGATAAGTTCGCGTATCTGTGCTGGTGCATTTGTCACGACTTTTTTTACCGCTTCGGGGTCGGAGAGCCAGTCGCCGGCGATCATGGTGTCGTTGATATGCTTCTCGAAGTCGTCGACTTCAAGATTGGTCACGGATGCCACACCGCCTTGTGCAAAGTAGGTGTTGGCTTCTTCAAGTTTGGTCTTGCAGATGAGCGCTACGCGGCCGGTCGCGGCCACTTTGAGCGCGAAACTCATTCCGGCGATGCCGGAACCGATTACCAGATAATCATATTCGTAGGTCATAAGGCATGATGGAGGGAGTAGATTTCATTCCCTGTGGCAAAGTTACTTAAAATTCATCCCCGTTATCCTTTCTCTCTCCAAAAAATAAACAAATGTTTTAGGTAAAGTTCTGGGGAGACACTGTATGAGGCTCTCACAGGCCGCTTGTACGAATGCTGGATTAATCGTGAAGGGTGGTTGGGCTATTTAGGTATGGCGGGGAAATATCTGCTCAGGTTCCGGGAGAATATCTCCATAGTGAAGTTTTCTTTATAGATATTCATTCCTGCATGGCCGATTGCCTTGAGTTTTTCCGGAGATAAATTGATGAGTTTGCGTAAGGTTTCGGCTAAAGCGTTTACGTCGTCGGCCTTGAATACCATACCATCCACATCCTGAGTTATAAGTGCGGCAGTGCCTGTGGCATCGGAAGTTGCTACGGGAATGCCCAGCTGAAAAGCTTCCGTGCATACTATGGGCATGGGGTCGTCGAGTGACGGACATATCAGAGCCTGCATTTTTCCCATCATAGCAATGACAAAGTCATGTGACTGCATGCCCCACCATTTTATGACATTTGAATCAGCGGCATTGAGCAAGCGTGTAATTTTATGTTCTAAAGAACCTCCGATTATATGTATTTGTATTTTAGATTTTTCATCTTCAGATAGCTGTTTTACCGCATCGAGAAGTAGATACGTGCCCTTACGCTGTCCCATCATTCCAGAAAACAGAATATTTATCTTATTTTGAGATAGAGTAGGGGTTGTATCGTTTTTTTTCGAATTAGAATCGGGGCTTAAAGATGGTATTCCATACAGTAAATTGTCAGTATGGAATGCATTTGACGTAAATGTATTAAATGTTTTTCGTGCCAGTTCACCGACAATCCAGATGTTGGTGATTTTTTTCAAGGCTTTGACAATTTCATCATGACTGATTCGGAGATACTTGTAGCACAATGCAGCTTCGTGTATCCATATGTATGATTTGTTATTGTTTATGAAATTGTGTAGAATGTCTACGGATATTATTGTATTATATATTATACATGGGAAGTGATCAATGACTCGTTGTATGATATTTTTTTCTTTTTCGGTGTGAATGTTTGAAATGAGAGGATACAATATATCAGAGTTGGTGATACATACCGGTATGCCTGTATTTTCGGCTTCAATGGTCAAAGGGCCATCTTGTAGTGCAAGGATTGTCGGTTTGTATCCGAGCATTTTTAGGGTGTGTCCAAGCGTTAGAAGAGCTCTTGGTGCCCCCGTAAGAGTCATTTCGTGAGATACGAGCAACACTTCGTTGTTCTTGGCCGATATGGCAAGAAGACGTTCTGCATATTTATTGTCGGATAATAAATTGATTTTTCTTTGGTCTATTCTCTTTATCTTCCGATGTAATATTGCTTTTATTCTCAGTAGATAGGTATGATATAATGAGCCATTATTTCTGCGGAATAATCTGATAGCTTCATGTATATCGTCATCAGAGAAATATGGTATGTGTATTGCTTTGGCAATGTTTTTATAGTTGTTATACATTTATATTTAGTATTTTGTTATTTCTATGGCAAAATGCAATTAGTCTTACTAACAAAGATATAAATAATAATTAAATCAACTGACTATATGTTATCGGGAAGTTATATAAAAAAACATAGAGATATAAATATATTTAGAGGGAATCCATATATTTGCAGAAAAAAAGAAATGTTGTCAATAATAGTCTGTTCGCGCTATAGAAAAATCGATCCGAAATTTGAGAGAAATTTACAATCTACCATAGGTGTGCCATATGAGATAATATGGATTGATAATCATGATAATAGGTACAATATATTCTCTGCTTATAATCATGGGATAGAGATAGCAAAAGGAGATATATTGTGTTTTGCACATGAAGATATTGTTTTCCATTCATCAGATTGGGGAAAAATTATTGAAAGATATTTTGAAAGTGAAGATACTGGAGTTGTCGGAGTCTATGGGATGCAGATTGCCGTAAAAGGTGTTGATGTGCGTCTGTGGACACCGGAGTGGTGTGGACAATTGATTCAGGGATTTAATACTTTGGATGATGCCTCACGATATATGTTGATCAATATGGGGGATTGTACTTCCTTAAATCCTGTTCCTTCGGAAGGTGTGGCTGTCGATGGGCTTTTCATGGCATTTCATAGGAGAATATTTGATTCGGGTGAAATTGCGTTTGATGTGGATACTTTCAATGGTTTCCATGGTTATGATTGGGATATATGTTTCCAGGTGCTTGACAAGGGGAAAAAGGTTCTTATTGCACATGATATAATCATTGAGCATAAATCGCCGGGTGCGTTTAATGACGCATTGTTGGATACATCCAAAAAACTTGCTATGAAGTGGGACCATATGCTACCTGTTGCAAGAGGCCTTAGTGAGGAGCAGATGAATAATCTTGATGAAATGCTTAATAGGCATGTAGCCGGATATTCCGAACTGTTGATCGAGAATGATAAAAAACGTAGCGAGATTCGTCGTATAATAAGTGAAAAAGGATGTCGCAGCTTGACAAAAACTCAGCGGAGATTTTTATCTAAGGATGAATACAATAAGGTAAAGATGTTTCTGAGACATAATACTCCAGCTTTCAAGGATGCAACAAAAGAAATATTGAGGTATTGGTGTGATAGGGAGTATAAATTTGTGTACAAATTAAAATTGATACCTAAGTATATTAAGTATCTAATTTCTTAAGTATTATATACGGTCACGGTTTGGGGTGAGCAGAAACGGAAATATTGATGCGAATGTCTTGTTGGCCCGTTCAATATGGTAGGTCAGTAATTTGATTTTGAATACTGATTCTACTTCTGCAAGCAGTTCTTTGCGAGTTGCACCCCGATAAAGTCTGCGTATGGTCTTGATCAGTCGTCCAAGACGCAGAGTGCGGCGGTATGAGCCGATATCGAAATGGTCTTCAATGTATTTCAGCACGCGTATTTCTTCCTTACGGATGTTGCCGGAGCGGTCACCTGTTACGGTGGCGCTGTCGCTATGGCGTCGGAAAAGGTTTAGCTTTTCGTATATCTCGATTATATCGCCTTTGGCGGTAAGTTTGGTCCAGAACATCCAGTCGCCGGCATTGCGCATGGCAATGCTCTCTTCTATTGTATCGGGTGAATAAGCAGATCGGCGGAACAGTGCCATGCTGGCATTGTATACGTAGCATTTCCAGTATAGATTGTGCACTATGTACTCTTTGCCGTCGAAAAGCGTCCATCCTCCCTTTGATTTATCGGGATACTTGCGCCATTTGTCCCAGTCGGCGCCGGTGATGGAGCCATTCTGGTCGATTATTTCAGAGCCTGAAAACGCCAATACTGCATTTGGCGATGCATCAAGTGCGGCTACTGTTTTCTCCAGAAAAACAGGGAGGGCCATATCGTCGGCTTCGGCGATCCAGATATATTCTCCACGGGCCATCTCTATTCCTTTTTTCCACTGCATGAATGGAGATCCGGAGTTGTCGCTGTTTATGTCAACGTTGGTTACCTTGGGGTGGTTGCGGTATTTTTCAATTATTTCACGGGAATTATCGGTAGAGCGGTCATCAAGGATTATTATTTCAAAATCCTGATATGTCTGCTTCAATATTGACTGTATGCGCCCGTCGAGGTATCGTGCATAATTATAATTAGGTACGATAATCGATACTTTCGGGTATTTATGTGGCGATGCGGTCATTTATTGCTGATATGCGGAAGGATTATATGCCGGTAGCCGTTGCGCAGTCCGAGCATTGATTGCAGAGGGAATGTCAGTGAATTGAGTGTGAATCCTATATGTCGTTTGGGCCTCATCCCTTTCCAGGGCGACATGTCGGTATAATGCTCCCAGATAGGCTTATATGGATTCAGACACTTTTCATGCCATGGTTTGTGACGTCCGGCAAAGTGTACGATTACAGTGTCAGGGATCTCCCTGTCGATTGCCTCATCGGATCCGGGACTGGTGTGCCGCCGTTTGCGCAGCATTCCTTCCTGCATGTTCCACCGGTGGGGTAGGTAGGTAATCTCATTGTAAAGCACGGCGTTGAGCAGATCCTGATCATGTGCTACTATGCGCTGACGGTTTGGCTCAAGCCATTTCATCAGTCGCTCTGTTACATCGTGCTTGCGCCAGTAGTCGAGATTGACCAACAGCACTCCGGCGTTGAAATTGATGTAATCCGAAGGTAGCAGCAGGCGTTCCAGTGTTTCAGAGAATGCACTGTTCATGTCTTCAACAGCGGCCAATGCATATCCTGAGATATCAATGTCCCACAGAGGCTTCAGCGATCCTGTCACTACTATATCGCAATCCAGATATATCACTTTGTGAATGTCGGCAGGAAGAATCTGCGGCAGGAAGCAACGGAAGTAAGTAGAAATGCTTACATATGAATTGTCAAACTTCGGTATATCGCCGTTGTCGATATGTGGAAGTCGTTTTATCAGATCGTCACCTACGAAATAGAAATTGATGTGTTGGCCATACGTATCTTCCACAATCTTGCGCAGGCTCTCCGCTCCACTGTCGGTAAGGGTGGAGGCTACGATGTGCACCGTCACTCGACTGTCGCGGTTGTTGTCGAGCAGCGAAGTGAGCATTATACCGCAATATGGCACATAACGCTCATCGATGTTGCAAACTATATCCATAGATGAAGACGGTGGAGAGATGTATGAATTTTGGTTTTTTGCAAATATAGGGATTCCGGCCCTCTTGTACAATAGCGGTACGGATTATCGGGAAAAGTTTCCTACTCGTTGGCGGTGGTGTGCAGGAGTTGTTGCATATGTTTGTCGTAGGCTTGCCCACGTGGCACGAGGTATCTGAAGAATACCTCGTCGTCGATTATCTCGATGTGGAAAGTGAAAAATGCCTGTCGTGAGCCGACTCTGATGCGGTATACATTGTCGTAGCCTACGAGCTTGCGGCAGTCTGATATCTGGTGGATGGAAGTCGCAGCCTCTATTTCATCAATCATTGATAATGCTGAGCGTGATTCTTTCCCATTCAAGCGTTTCAAAGCTTTGTCGAACTCTTTTGAAAATTTGAATTTCATGCTTCATTTGCTTTTTTACGTAGCCACTCCATAGTCTCTGCCATCTCCTCATCGGATAGCATGACATTTCCGTCGGGTTGGGTCTGGGTAAGATAGGCGTATATTGCCTCATCGTCGGTATCCTGGATACTGCTTATCACCATACTTTCGATTAGTTTCTTCACACTTGTGCCCATGGCAGCGGCCTGCACAGCCAGTCGTCGGCAGATATCGTTGGGCAGATCGATGATTTTACGTGTTTTATCAGATTTGGCAGATGCCTTTGTTGATGAGATTGCGATAGTGTCCATGAGCGTATATATTTTATGCTGCAAATATATTATATATACAAATTGCATGCGAAAGAGTTTACTTTTTACGTCAATAACAGTGGATTAAGTTAAAATTATGCTGAAATTAAGTGGAATTTAAACCGTGGGTTAATCGGGGCGTAGTAAATTTGCCTTCGGACAAGTTAATCGAAACGACAGATTTTTTAAGTGGGAAAACGGATTGCTTCGGGGATGATCATGGTTTTGACAACATCTTCGAAGCAGTCCTTTTATCAATTGCATGTCCTTTTGTCAATCAGAAAATTTAAATTAATATAGAGTATGATTAACCTTAAAAAAGACCACGGAACATTTATTGCAGCTGCTGCGATAATGGTTGGCGTGATTCCAGCTATGGCATTCGATATTCCGGATGACCAACCTTATATTTACGATTATTACGACAATGGTATGTCGGCGCAGGAGTATGTCGCTGCCTATAAAGGCACACCCTACAAGGTGCACACACTGTCTGCTGCATCGGATTGCAAGATGCAGGCCGAAGATTTCGACAATGGAGGTAAGGATATAAGCTGGAATTTCCAGAATACAGGTACCAACAATTACCGTAAGGACATAACCGAGGTTCGTATCAATGGCGGTGGTTCCGGCTACGTGATCGGTAATGTGAGTGGTGGCGACTGGCTCTGCTATACCATCGATGTTAAGGATGCGGGAGAGTATGAGCTACAGATCCGCATGAGCTCAGACAATGTGAAGGATCTGTTCTTTGAGATTGACGGAAAGGCCGCCGGTGCTATCATATCTGCTCCGGGACAAGGATGGGATAATTATGCAACAGTGGTTAACACCGGAATAATGCTGTCGGAAGGAAAGCATGTGCTCCGTTGGGTACCGTCCAACTCCATGAATATGGATTATTATGTATGGCACCGTACCGGCGATTATGTTGACAATGGAGAGAATGGGCAGTATGCATTCACTTACCCGAGGGAGTGGACAAAAGTATACAATCCGAAGTTTACCGAGCTTACCACTCCGATGTTCGGGGTAGGGTTTACGGCTCCGCTTTATACTGCTGATCCGTCGGCTCATGTATGGAATATAGATGGTAAGGATGTGCTTTATGTATATGCTTCCCATGATATGTCGCCCTCGCAAGGATGCGACCATATGGACCGCTATCACATCTTTTCTACCGAGGATCTGGTCAACTGGACCGATCATGGTGAGATAATGAATGCAGCCACCTCCAACAAATATACCGGTACAACCAACAATTATGGTGAGGAATATATGTGGGCACCCGACTGCAACTACAATCCCAACGATGGACTTTACTATTTCATCTATCCTCATCGCATACGCATCAATGGAGAAGCTCTGTGGCGCCACTTCCTTGCTACCAGTTCCAATCCCGCCGGTCCGTGGAAATGCATCGGACATCTTCCTGGTGGAGACCGTATTGGTGGAGATGGTGATACCGCTACGGGTATTCCTTCAACAATCGACCCATGTCTGTTTGTTGATGATGATGGCGAGGCATATGTTTTCACATCCGGTCAGGGCGGGTGTTGGCTGTCGCATCTGAAGAAGGACAATTGGCTTGAACTTGATGGCAATCCGAAGCTGCTGAAGGGGGCTGCCGGCACTCCCGAAAGTGGATTTACTAATTTCCACGAGGGCCCATGGGTGTTTAAGAAAAATGGCAAATATTATCTGATGTATGCCGACGGCTATACTTCGGTTAACCGCATGCAATACTCCGTTGCCGATAAGATCGATGGGCCATGGACTCCCAAGGGTGTGATAATGAACCCCATGGGATGTAACACTACCCACGGGTCAATGCTTGAATTCAAAGGTAAGTGGTATATGTTCTATCATACAGCCGACTTCTCTGGCCACGGTGCGCTTCGCTCGGTGTGCATGGACGAGATTACTTTTGATGCCGACGGCAATATCAATCTGCTCCGCAATTTCGGCGAAGCACATGGCGCGATAAAGACTTTCAATGGCATTGATCCAATGACTGTCAAAGCTGTAGATTATAACGATGGCAAGGGTGGCAACGCATACTACAAGCGCGATCTTTCAGTGCCCTCACGTTCGGCCGATGGTGTGGAGCTTGACAATTTCGAATTTCTGCGCTTCAGCCTTAACGTGGCGAAGAGCGGACGATATGCGATGACTCTGCATGCATCCAATCTTATGGCTGACAGCAAAGTGGCTGTGGCCTACGATGGTACGTGGAAAACTGCCGAGAGTGGCCGTGAACTACCGGAGAAGAGCAAACTTAACACCGTTCAGGAGCTGTATCTCTATCCTCTTACCCTTGAGGCTGGAGAGCACTATATAGAGCTGCGCATCACACGCGGAGCAATGAAAATCGAGGACTTTATGCTCTCTACCGGAGCAGCTTATATACCCGGCACTATTGAGGCTGAGGATCTTGAGGCCGATGATTACAAATATCAGGACAAGGGGGCATGGGAACGCAATTCCAAAGGTTACCGCGATGACGTTGAGGTTGCCATTGATTCTCACTCAGGGGGCTGGCACATCGGTTCGACCTCTACCGGCGATTACTATAAATATAGATTCATAGCAAAAGAGGGTGGAGTATATAAGCTCTCCGCACGCCTGTCGGATGATCCGAAAGCCAACAGTCGCCTGAAGATGTATATTGATGATGTCGAGGTTGACGACTGGTCATTCTCCGGTCAGAATGATTGGAACACATATTTCAATCACGATGTAACGGGTCTGGAGATCATCG
>CANPDS010000099.1 GCA_947573015.1 uncultured Muribaculum sp. | reverse complement strand
ACACCTTCAGCATCACTAACAAGTGTAACACCGTTTTTCAAAGCTGGCACAGACACTTCCACAGGCACTCCGGCTACAGGCTGCGAAAGAACTACTGTCGCCTCAATCTCATCCTTTGCACCATTAGCGAGACCTACAGTATAGTCGACCACATGGCGTTCGGGGAGATCGAGCAGAAGCACATCGCGGGTTATACCACCATAGTTCCACCAGTCGAACGCTTCAGCCGGAATGGCATCTGGAGTACGGCGGTTATTGGCCTCGACCACCAGAAAGTTCAGAAGCCAGAAAATCAGTAATATCGACCTCAAATGGAGTGAAACTTCCCTCGTGCGAGCCTATAGCACGCCCGTTGAGGTAGATTGTAGCCCGGTAACTTACACCGGCGAAATGCAGTATGGAGCGACGTCCGGCAACAGCCTTAGCATGGAATGGGCGGGCATACCATACTGTTCCTTCGTAATACTTCAGTTCGGGATTCTGTGAATTCCAATCGCCGGGCACATTGAGACGCATGCAGCCGGATCCGAACGAGTACTCATAGAAGTCGGTGTTGCCTTGAGGAGTGCGATTCTTATACACCTCCATACGTCGACCTTGATCATAAAGGTCGGGGATAGCGCTCCACTTACCGTTGAGCGACACATGGTTGCGTCCATATGCATTTGCAGTAAGACGCGGTGCTTCCGCTGCAAAAACAGGAAGCAAGAGGGAAAGGAGAACGATTGCAGAGATAATACGGTGAGTCATTGGCTCTATATATAAATTTCGATAAACTAAATAATATTAAACAGCCACTTAAAAACAGGATGTTTCTTAACTTGACGCCATTCAGAGTTTATAAGAAAAATCTTACTATTTTACAATCCTGTAGCGGTACATGGCAAAGGAATTTGGCTGAGAAAGCGACACATGCATGCGACCACTGTCAGCCACCTTACACTGCATCTTCGCCGCATCGCCAAGCACAGGAGTAAACTCAACCAAGGCACCCACAGGCAGACGTGTGTCGATTACCGCATCAGCATCAATGGTATCCTCACGATAAATGAGCATGAATCCCTCTTCTGGCGAAGTGATCGACTGAAATCCAGTGAATGACCGGCCGGATGGCTCATCACCAATTGGAAGTATGGCACCTGAATGAAAATCATGCTGTACGGCACGATATTTCTTCACAAGATCTCCGGTGGCAAATGCTTCCTCGGGAAGATTAGCGGCCTCCATCCAAGCCAAAGGCTGTCCGGCCATTGCTATGGCAAACAGATAATCGAACGAGTAGCGGGATGGAGAAAAGGGATCATCGACGGGATATTTATCAGCATTACGCCATTTGTTGAGAAATTCTACCTGAAGGCATTCGGCCGGAACATACTTTGAGAGCATCCACAGATTGCGCAAAGTATGGTAGGGATAATAATTGCCCCAGTCGGTATAGCGGTTCTCAAGAAAAATATTTCCATAACGGTTGAGCATATGGTAGCCGCCACGGCGTCCGGCGGTAGCATCAAGATTAAACACTACCTGATTGCCGGTCTGCTCCATCACACGGTCAAACAACGCACGCAGACGCTCCTCTCCGATCTTTGATGTAATCGCCAGCCCATCGATCTTGAACATGCGTATGCCATAGTCCCGGTAGAGCCCTGTGAGAATCTCGGCATCCTTCTCCCAATCGGCAAAATCATCCTGTACTGAGGGATTGAACCATAAGCCGACCTCAATGCCGAGTTCATGCCCACGGTCGACAACCGGACGCAGTCCGCGCGGATATTTTACACTGTCAGGTTTCCAATATCCGACGTTGCGCCATATGTCCTTAAAAGAACCTTTAGCCACAGCTGAGTTAGGGCTTTTACCATACTGCCATCCGTCGTCGATCTGAAAATGCGTGATGCCCAGACGTGCGGCACGTTCCAGTTCTGCAAGACAAAATGCTTCGTTGACCTTGGCATCCTGCGAACGATCGCCCCAGGTGTTCATCATCACCATTTCATCACGGTTTGGATCGAGTATGCGGCGTGTCTTCTGATAATTACGTAGAGCCACCAATGCATCCGTCTCCCCTCCTTTAAACGGAATCATCACAGTAGAATATGTCTGTGTCCACTTATCGGGTGTGACATCAGCAGCGGTAAGCCCCGTACCTGTCACAGTAAAATCTCCGAAGTCAGAGAAAAAATCAGCATTGCCATATGCGAGTTGTGAGGAAGAGGAGGGAGCTTCCTTAAGGAATATAATCCCCCTCCCCTGTTCCACTCCATCGTTAATTATCAATATATTACCTCTATGCGGTGTGCGTCGGTAAGATATAAAACCACGCTCCTGAAGGAGATTGTTGTTCCAGTCGGTCACGTCCCAGAACTCCACAGCGCGACCATGCCAGTGGGCTCCAGACAGCCGCATACGGTCGAGCACGGAGGTCACCGGCTTTACCTTCATGGCCTCTGCACTCTCTATATTGCTACGGTCAGCTGCATTGTCATCGACAGGACGTGGAGAGTCGGCAAGCGTTCCACGCAGATATGTGTCACATCCGATAGCAGCTACGCCTGGTACAAGACGATACTCCCTGCGCACCTCAAGCGGACCGGCCTGATATGATACCGTTGCGATAAAATGCTCCGGCATGACACCATCCGAGGCCATGACAATGGTGTCGATACGAGCTCCGGATGGAGTAGAGCGGTTGACCACAAAGTCTGGTGCCGAGGGATCGGCTACAAACACAGTGCCATCAGCGAGCGAAACACGTGCAGTAGCCAGCGCCCCATCGCGCCACAGCATCACGCGCTCCATAGCGGAATTGCCGATACGCAAGGTGTCGCCGTCGAGAGTCGCATAGCATTCTCCGGCATTGGCAGCCCAAGATGATGCGGCAAGAAATATGGCAGGAAGTATGAAACGTGACATCGGTATAGAAGATTGGTTATTTTAATAGGAAGGGTGTACCATAATCCATTTGATACACCCCTCATTAATAAAGCCACGTTTTTTTTGAAAATCTATAGTGCCATATTATATGTTATAAAACATATTCTGCTATTTTTTGCACTCCATCAACGCACGCGGCGCCGGCAGAAGTTTGCCTGCCAGATTAAATTTTTGATTATCGGGCAATTCAACGTCAGAGCGTCCTGCACCTTGAGTCATCAACTCTTTCAACTCAGGAAGGTGATGCTGGTATACACCACGCGGCGTTGTGCCGTTGCGATGGCATATACCGGCGGCCATACCCACAACCTCGCCCATCATGCCGGTGGTGCGCATCACACGTACTGTGCCCAATGCCACATGGCTGACACTGATACAGCGTCCGGCCATAAAGAGGTTGTCGACATTGCGCGAATACAGGCATCGGTAAGGCACTGCATATGGATGAATGTAGATATGGTTGGTGGCTGCCTTGAACTCGCGTCCGGGAAACTGACGCGAATTTTCCGGGTCGGGAAAATGCAGGTCGATGCTCCATGTGGTGGTAAACGAAGCGTCTTCGTGTGTCACACCCTTGTCGATATCATCTTGTTTGAGAATATAATCGCCAAGCAGACGGCGGCTCTCGCGCTTGCCGTTGACATAGGCCACCCAGTCGAGCGAGCGGTTGCGGAATTTTTCATTATCGGCCAAGCGGTTTTTAAGGTAGCTCCAATTGGCATATACCACAAGCATACCATAGTCGCGGATCTTCTCGGCATCTTTCACAGGATCAAGGCGCATGCCGGTCTCCCATTTCCATTCACCCATGGTCATACGCTGGCAAGTGGAATCGGAAAATGTGATACCGTAGTCGAACTCCGGGAATTTTGTGCGACGCGCATCATCGCGTGTATACCACTGCACCGAAGCACCCATCACCATTGAGTCGGCAACCTCAGGCGCAAGTGGTTCACCATATGTGGCGCGCGATTCACGTCCAACCGTCCAGTCAGCTCCAGCCCAGCAACCAATCGAACCATCGCCGGTGCAGTCAGCAAAAAGCGGAGCAGCCAGACGCAGCGTCTCCCCGGTAGATGTGTGGCGCACAGTCACTCCTGCAATACGATTGGCTACCGTATCAACTCCAACGGCATGATACGGTGCAAATAGTGTAACGAGTTTCTCGGCACGGATAAATGAGTCTTTCTTCTCATCTTCATAATATGATGCAGGCTGGGCATTACCCTTGCGTGAATGGCCAAACTCACGGAGCATTCGACCAAGAGCCGGATAAGGACCTATCTCGGAGTGACCACCAAGATGCACACGTATCTCGGATGAGTTGCATCCACCAAGCACCGGACGGTCGTTGACAAGAGCAGTGCGCAGCCCCTGACGTGCAGCCGACACAGCGGCACACATACCGGCAATGCCACCACCCACCACCACGAAGTCGAACTCCTCGGTAACGGGCATCTCCAATGTCGCGGCCTGAAGATATGAGTCAGAAGGCACAAATCCGGGCGTGGAACTTAGCAGCACGGCATCACAGCGACCGTCGAATCCGGAAAGATCATGAAGAGCCAGACGGGCATCACCCTTTTTCAGAGAAACCTCTCCTGCCCGTTGCCACTCCCAGCAATTGCCGGTAATTCCTGAGACTGAAAGCTTACGGCCATTCACACTTAAACGGAATGCGCCAGGCCCCTCGCGAAGCGGTTCCCAAGGTGATGTCCAATTGTAGGTACGCACCCACGCCGTATACCGTCCATCCTCGGGAATGCTGACAGTAGTAGTGGCGTCAGCAACGGGATTGCCAAGTCCGTGAGCGATAAGATACGGCGAACCCATGTGGTCCATAAACTGCTGGTCGAGGCTCCAACCGCCATGGGAATCAAATGTCTCAGCCTGCACCAACACCTCCGCGCCAAAAGAGGCGACGGAGGTGCCGAGCAGAAGTATCAGTACTGAAATAGTCTTACGTAACATGCTATTAAATGTGGGTTAGAGGTAATTGGAACAGTCTATCATCAGACGCATGAGCTATCCATCTACCCTAAAAGAAGTTTTAGAAACTTTAAATTTCCATATATTTCAACAATCTCTTACTTTACCGTGACTTTGCCGCAAGGAAGCCAACCGGTAGAAGTGATTGCCGCTGGATCGACAGCCATTTTAATAGTCGGCATAAGAGCATTGTGTGTATCAACCAGAGCAACGGCCCAACGATAGGTGCCTGGAGCAACTCCGGAAAGATCAAATGTGGTCAGGCAAGATCCGGGACGCTCTGCCAGCCAAGTAGAAAGATCGCTCGCCTCATCGGCAACCGCAGCTACTGGATTGCCAGCATCATCAATAAGTGCCACTCCAAGTTTATAGCGCTGATTCCACTGCGGAATATTGGTCGGGCAGTATCCCCAGCCAAGATTATGCCATGAAGATGCGAGTGTGACTTTCTGTCCGGAACGCACCTCTACAGGAGCAGTGACCTGACGGGGATAGAGACGGTAGCCACCATGTGCCACAAAGCTTTTTACCAGAGGAAATGCATCCTCAAACCATGAACGTGTCTCGTCGTTGATACGGAAATCCATCATATTTACGCGAGCCTCGCGCGAGGCCTTATACTCCCCATTGCGCACATCCTCGGCATGTCCCTCACGGTATTCGCCCGATGGATCACGCCAGTAACGATGATGAGCCCCGGTGATCCAGCCACCCTCCATTATTATCGGACGCTTGAAATTCCACTTGCGGGCCTGCTCTTTTTCCCAGCCCTCATAGTATCCGGTCATACCGAATGCATCGTGGCGCAGAGAGAATCCAAGTTCGACAGCTTTATTGATAAGCTTTTCGGCATTTTCAGGCACCGCTCCCCACCCTTCATCTGTGGGATCACCGAGCATACGGTGGTAATGAACTACCATAGGGACTCGCTTAAAACAGTCAGTAGCCAGTGAGGTAACCCATTCGAATACAGGCTCCTTATTGGCATTATCCTTGTAGATCATGGAATGGCTCTCGCCCCATTTGCCAAGAGAATAGGCATCGATAAACTCCACCTTCTCGGGATCGTCGAACTCTTCAGCCATAGCATGGAAAAACTTGGCATATTTTTCCTGAAACACAGGATCGTCGGGATAGGGAGAGAAGTTTTTTCCTGGATTCTTGGGGTCGAAATATCCTTCGGCACCTGCGTCAAACACATACTGGGGTGTGTTCTGAGCCTGATCGCGTCCGTCTATTACCACACGGAAAGCGATACGCATGCCACGCTGCCATACGGCACGTATCAGACGCATCAACCGCGAATCAGGGTCGTTCCAGGCATATTTGCCCTCCTCAGGTTCAAAGGAAGCCCAAGATGTGCGTATATAAGCACACGAAGCATAGTCGCTCACACGCACAGTATCGCCGGTTGATGTAACCATAGAGTCATAGCCGCGTTCGGTCCAGAAATTAGAGTCCCATGTGCGGCCAAGATACATGACCCACCCACTGAGTGGATTGCGCAACACTGTCACCGTGTCGGGGACAAAAGTAGTGGTGGCAACAGACGAGGCCGCACACTCCTGAATGGCGCTGAACATGGCAGCGCCTGCGATAAATGTCTTGCAGAAGATTGATAATGATTTCATTATTATAGTGTTATCGTGGTTGCGGTTAAGTTTAGCCAAGCATGAAAATGGCTGACCGGAAGCCGATGCCGCCGGTAAATAATCTATAATGATGTTATATCTGTTATCCCAATCGCACTTGAGAACAGCGCTGGGGAAGAGAACTGAAAATTATTACGTAATCAGACTCCCTCTACAGGACGGAGAATGAAATCACGACCGCGACGATCTACTTCCATCGGCACAATAGCGCGGATCGATCTTATGACCTCAACAGGATCATCCTTCAACTCCAGTTTACCATAAATCTTCTCTACGGCAAGCTCCGGATCACAAATCACATTTATATCATAATGATCATTGATCTTAGATAGCACCGAGTCAAGCGATACTCCATGGAAATACAGCATACCGTGGATCCATGAAGTATATTCCACCGGATTTACCTTACGCATGGAAGTGATATCGCCATTGGCCATATCCACAATATCATTTGGACGGAGCTTCAACGTATTATCGCACACTGTGGTCAACTCTATCGCTCCCTCCACAAGCACAACACTCGCTGTAGAATCGGATGTATTGGCTATATTGAATGTGGTGCCAAGCACCTTTACATCAAACCCGTCGCTCTCCACAATAAAAGGGCAGAAAGGATTTTTAGCAACCTTGCAATACACCTCACCATTGACATAGACACGACGTTCATTCCCACGGAATTCCGTTGGATACTTGACTATGGTGCGGGAATTTGCGATTATCACAGTACCGTCGGAAAGAGTGATTTCCGAACGTTTGCCTGCCGGCACCACAAGAGTGTTGTATCCGAGATCGGCAAGGACACTTTCGGTAGATTCCGAAATATCAATGGCCGATGCCGGACGTCGCAATGCCCAGACCGCCACACCAACTACCAGAGCTACGGCCGCAGCGGCTGAAACCCATGTGATGATACGACGGCGCAATGCATGCCGGCGTGCCATGCGCTGCATTTCCGCTTCGCGGCGTATCTTGGCCATTGTCAGACTTTTGATCCGCGCGATATCGACCTCCTCACCTGCCGGTTCCTGTTCATTAAAACCGGCAAGAAACAGATCGATACGACGATCCAATGAGTCTGAATTATGTGAATTATCGTGATTCATGTTAATGTCTCTAATATAATAGACGCGTGTTCTCGGTGAATCTATAGGTCTGGATTAAAAAAAATTCAAAAAAATATCAACTCCCACCTAAACAAAGTAATCGTTTCTGTAGCTACGAAATGTCGTAGAGGTGCTATCCGGGAGGTTTCAACGCCATCCTTAGCGCATCCATAGCATATCCCACATGGTAATTGACTGTAGCTACAGTGATGCCAAGCAACTCGGCGATCTCCTTGTAGGGCAGGCAATCTATTTTAGCAAGATAAAACACATGGCGGCATTTGGGCGGCAATGACTCGATAGCCTCATTGAGGCTGTCAGCCTCCTCATGCGATATGATCTCTTCATCGGGCGACTGTATCGGAGCGATGGCGAATGGCTCGATCTCATCAAGCGACACACTCCCCTGACGCAATGCAGCCCGGCGCAAAGCGGTGACAGCCTTAGTATATGCCACAGTGCGAAGCCAACTTTCGAGTGAAGTGATCCCAAGCAAGGTCATCCTGATCTTCCACACTTCAAAAAACACATCGCTGACTACCTCCTCGGCCATCTCGCGTGAATGGGTAATGCGCATTACATAACGAAACAACGCAGGGGAACAAGCATTCATGAACTCATTGAATGCCCGTTCGTCACCACAGGTAATCCGATAGATAACATTGGCTTCCATGTATCAGTGGTGGCCAGTCAGCTTTTGTGTCAGATCCAAGAGTAAGAAATATCAGGACTTCAAAGATAGCACTTTTTCGTGATATTATCATGATTTACGAGTGCTGATTTTTAACTTTACTTCGATCATTGATACTTATCAACAGGCTTGAACGGCACCAAAAACC
>CANPDS010000098.1 GCA_947573015.1 uncultured Muribaculum sp. | reverse complement strand
GGATGAATCGTCGGCGTTGGGGATGGCTGCTCTCTCATTTTTGTTTGGTGATATTATTGCTGATGCATTTAATTCTGATGTTCAATATGATAGCATGGAGTGTAAACCTTATGCGGGCGATAATTCCCAACTGTCGGATATGATTGCCGAGCTTCTTGAAACATCGGATTCCCGCAAGGCTGCATATCTGCTCAATATCTATAAGACTACCGGCAAGATTCGAGGATATGGTGCTCTGTCAACATGTCGTAATGCCGCAACTGCATATTGGCTGATTATCGGTCAGGATGGACGTATAGAGTCTCTCCTTGGGCCGTCGTCCGATGATAATCGCTACAATTATATTACTGGTGCTACCGATCATCTTGCAAATTATGGTGGGAAATATGCCGTGTGGTTTACGCCACGTGCCATGTAATCCATTCGAAGCTCAACCATTACTGACATAAAGTGCAAATATATATGAAAAAATACATCACACTTATTTTCCTTGCTCTCGGCCTGTTTGCCTCGGCTCAGGGCGAATACGTTTTCCGACTTGCTCCCACTACAGTGAGTCCTGCTGTAAAGGCCTCGATCGAGCAGAATGTATCACGGCTCTTTTCAGCTATCAATCAGGCGGCAGTGGCAGGTACGGATATAAACTTTACCGGAGTGGATCTGACACCCGATGCCAAGCAGTCTATTGTAATGACTTGGGAGAATGTGCATTTTACCACTGCGCAGGATGACTATGTAGGTCAACTGCTGAAAGAGAAAAATTCAAACGGATCGCTACGTGCGCTTCAGGTACGAAATCAGCAGGTGGATATGAAGCCTCTTGATGCCACTTATGAAGGTCCTCTTGCGCAGGAGGTGGTGCTTGACTTCACTCCCATCGGACAGATTGCCGATTTTAATTTCGCAATGGAGAATACCCAGTATCTTACTCTTTTGCGGGATGGAGCACGTTTGGGCGATGCCGCCAACCGCATGCAGATTATCAACTGGTGTGAAAAGTTGCGCAACGCGTATTGTCAGAAGGATATACGTATGCTCGACGATCTCTTCAGCGACGATGCCTTGATTATAACCGGGCGTGTCGTCACCGATCGTCGCCGTAGCGACATCGCATTGGCCAACCCTACGCGTGTGGAGTATGTAAAGCAGAACAAGCAGCAGTATCTCAGTAAATTGAAAATAGTGTTTGATCGTCAAAACCGTGGCGGCTATGTCAATGTGAAGTTCGATGATTACCGTGTGGTGCGTCATGCTTCCAAGCCCAACTATTATGGCGTGACTCTTCGTCAGCAGTGGCATACCAAGGGCTATTCCGACGAGGGAATCGTGTTCCTTATCTGGGATTTCAATGATGAGGATCATCCGAAGATTCATGTACGCACATGGCAACCGCTTCAGGATGATGCTTTTACCATGGGTGATTTTAAACTTCCAGATCCGGCTGAAAAAGCATCGTTTACACTTGAACGCAATTGATAAGGTCTTCCACAAGATAGTAATTATTCATCAATCAATATACCAATGAACCGTCTATTTCTAACACTGATTACCGCAATTCTTTTCTTTGGGACCTCCAAAGCTCAGGAACTGATGGTGCGCGAGTTCCGTGCCGATGCCTCCGACCTTAGCGCCGTGGTCCATCAAGTGGCTGATGCCAATGGCAATCCATGTGCGTTGGTGCGTCTCGGTCTTGCCGTACCAGAAGCTTCTTTTGAGGGCGACATCATCAAGTCTGAACCAAAGGATGGAGAGTACTGGATTTATATGCCGGAAGGCTCCAATTGGCTTAATGTAAAAACCTCGCAGTATGTGCCTCTGCGTTATGATTTTCCGGAGGCTGTGAAGGCCAATACTACATATGTGCTCAATGTGATGCCTAAACCACAGGAGAAGAAAGGTTTGGGTGATATTGTCCCTGTGACTCTTCCGGCACGTAGTGGCGCTTCTATCGGAGGAATGGCTGCTGAGCAGGGTCAGCCTGTCACATTCAATATGATTAAGGTAAAGGCCGGAATGTACAAGATGGGTGCTACCCCGGAACAGGAGAGTAGCGAAGCCGATGAGCAACCTGTGCATTGGGTTACTATATCCAAGGACTTCTATATCGGTGAAACCGAGGTTACACAGGAATTGTGGGAATATGTGATGAATTCAAATCCATCTGTTATAAAGGATCCGCAAATGCCGGTGACCAATGTAAGTTGGAACGATGCACATGAGTTTATCCGTGCTCTCAATCAACTTACTCGTGTGAATTTCCGACTTCCTACAGAGGCTGAATGGGAATATGCGGCACGTGGTGGACATCAAACCCAGCACTTCAAATATAGCGGTAGCAACACTGCAGAGGAGGTGGGCTATTGGGATATCAATAGTTCGTCACGTCCACATCCGGTGAAGTCGCTCAAACCTAACGAGATCGGTATATATGACATGAGCGGCAATGTATGGGAACTTTGTGAGGACTACAAAAATGATTATCCCAAGAAGGATGCCATTGATCAGTTTGGATCCTCGCCAAGTAAAAACCGTGTGCGTCGTGGTGGAGGATGGGATAGCGAGGCTTATGATCAGCTCCGCAATGCCTATCGCCGTCGTATCGAAGAGAACATGCGCGAACGTTCCACCGGGCTTCGCCTTGTACTCACAACCGATTGATATTCTAAACTATTGAACGGATTTAACATTTTGGAATAAGCTTAAATCAGGTCAATATATTAACTTTATGCGGCCACGCACAGTCGTGGCCGTATATGTATAATTGCAATTATGTTTTACAGATTTATTTTCAAGGTATGTTCCCTTGCCCTATTGGCAGCTGCCGCCTTGACAGTATCAGCCCAGCAGCAATCGCCTTTGCGTTTTGGCGCTGACGGTACGATGAAAATCGTGCAGTTTACCGATACCCATTACAAGTATGGGAAGAAAGCATCGCGTACGGCCGTGGAGATGATGGCTGAGGTACTTGATGCGGAGACTCCTGATTTCGTGATTATCACAGGCGATCTTGTTTACTCAAAAGGTGTGGCCGGAGCATTGCCGGAGCTTCTTGCGCCGGTGGTCGAGCGAGGTATTCCCTGGGCTATGGTATTTGGCAATCATGACGAGCAGTTCGACATGACTTTGTCAGAGATGTACGATACTATGCAGGGGATGCCGGGATGTGTCATGCCTTTGCGTCGACAGGAGGTGGAGAGCCCGGATTATACAGTAGACATATTTGCATCGGATGGCTCCGATCGTATAGTAGGTACTTTATATTGCCTTGATTCACATTCGGCGGCGCGTGTGGCAGGCCTTGGCAAGTATGCGTGGCTCACGCATGACCAGATAGGATGGTATCGAAAGGAGAGTATGGCGCGTACTGCAGCTAACGGAGGCTCACCGTTGCCTTCTCTCATGTTCATGCATATTCCGCTACAGGAATATGCCGCCGCACAGGGCGATCCAAATAATTTCCTGCTCGGCACCAAGGGAGAGAATATATGTGCGCAGGGTGCGAACAGCGGTATGTTTGCATCAATAAAGGAGATGGGTGATGTATATGGCGTGTTTTCCGGCCATGACCATGATAATGATTTCGCAACACAGTATTGTGGCGTGCTATTGGCCTATGGACGCTATTCAGGAGGTAAGACAGTATATAATCATCTCGGCAAGAATGGCGCGAGAGTGGTTGTGCTGCATGAGGGGCAACCTCGTCTTGACTCATGGATACGGCTGCGTGGAGGTGAAATCATCAATAGTTTTCAGTTTCCATTGCCGAAGAAATAGATTTGGCGGTGAGAATTATGGGAGATCTCTGAATTATCAGTGATCTCCCATAGCGTTTAAGAGTTTTTTTATAGATTAGCGATCAAGTGCACGTGTGATGCGGTGGTTGGCTTCAGACACCCGCTTTTTGTCGACCTTGAGCAGTTTGCGGTCATATGTCATAAGTCCGTTTACTTCACCTTCTACATCGGTAGTCTGTGTGTAGACGGCGGCACTGCAACCTTTAGGAATCATATTGAATAGTTTATCGGCATATTCGATATATTGGTCTGTAACTTCCTTCTCGGAGTTATACTTCACATATCCCCAGTTTTTGTCGGGCATCCACAGATGGCCTGGCACTGCCCATCCGATACCTCCGTATTCCCCAACTACGTTTACTCGGGCTGCATCGTATAGGGGCATCGCTGGATCTGGATAGTGATGTATGTCAAGAATATCGCCGCATGTATAGTGGTTGCCTCCGGAAGCTGGATTGACTAGACGTGATGGATCGTAGGATTTTGTCCATTCAGCTATCTTCTGTGTCTTGAACTGTCCCCAGCGTTCGTTGAAGGGCACCCATGTGCCGATACATGGATGAGAATACAGATTGTCGATGATCTCTTTCCATTCGTTTCGATAGCATGACTCCGACTCGGCGCTGCGATGTAGCTCCGTACCGTCGAAATATTTGAATGGTTCCCATTCGGGATTGCGGTCGCCCGAAGGCATATCCTGCCACACAATCATGCCGAGAAGATCGCAATAATAATACCAACGGTCTGGCTCTGTTTTGATGTGTTTGCGTATCATGTTGTAGCCGAGCTCCTTTGTTATCTCGATGTCGTAGCGCAGCGCTTCGTCGGTCGGGGCGGTATATAGTCCGTCGGGCCACCAACCCTGATCAAGCGGTCCAAATTGGAATATCGGTTTGTTGTTTAGGCGCATACGCATTATGCCATTTTCATCGCGGGCGGAGTCGAATTTGCGCATGGCGGCATAGCTTGTGACTTCATCAATGGTCTTGCCTCCGTTTGTCACCGTTACTTTTACATCGTAGAGGTTAGGCGAATTCGGGCTCCACAGTTTATGGTCGCGTGGCATCTCCACTACAACGGGAATATCCCCTACTGATCGGCCAGAAGCTATTGTCTTGCCGTTTTCGCTCACGGTTACTTCCACCATATCATTGGTGCGGCTTTCGCTTACCGGGGCTTCGACAGTGAGGGTAGAGCGGTCAATGTCGGGCGTAGTACGCAACGACACGATATGGCGTTGCGGCACAGGTTCGAGCCATACGGTCTGCCATATTCCTGACACCGGCGTGTAAAGGATTCCGTGAGGTTTCATTACTTGTTTTCCATGTGGTTGATAGCCCTTGTCTGTAGGATCCCATACTTTTACAGTCACGGTATTCTCACCTTTTGATTTCAGTGCCGGAGTGATGTCGAAGCTGAATGGAGCGTACCCACCTGTATGAGAGCCGACTTTGACATCATTGACCCATACATCGGTCTGCCAGTCGACAGCTCCGAAGTGAAGCAGCACGTTTTTATCCTTCCAGTCGGATGGAGTGGTGAATGTAGTATTGTACCATAGGTGGTGCTTATCGTCTAACCTTTTGCCAACACCAGATAGGGATGATTCAACAGGAAATGGTACGAGTATATTCCCATCGAATTTTTCTGGGCGGCAATCTCTGTCAGTTATGGCATATTGCCAAAGACCGTTCAGATTTTTCCATTGCGGGCGTTGCATGATTGGACGTGGATATTCCGGAAGCGTAAGGGCCGGAGATATATTTTCGGACCATGCAGTGCGGATACTGTCGCCAACGGCTTTCCATTGCGCGCTTGCCGTCATGCCAGTCGCCACGATCATAGCTGAGATAATGATTGATTTGATCATAATATAATGTTTTTATGGATACAGAGTTAGTCCATCGGTCCGTCGAGCAGTAGGTCGTGGGCACGTTTTGTAGTCGGTCCGGTAACTACGGTGCCATTTGTGTCAAGACCCATTAGTGCGAGAGTACGTTGCCAGAATCGGAGATTCTTTTCATGGAGAATTGTAGGATCAATTGTTGTGATGGCTATGGATTTACTTTTCGGCAGTTTTACGGTAAGGAGAGCTGCACCATCTTGTTTTTCAAGTGCCTCATATAGACATACCTGCGCACACTTCCAATGTTCTGCCACATTGTTGAAGAGCGACCAGTCGGTATCTGCCGGACGTAGCGCTATCTCGGCTTTGTTCAGAATGGTTCCGGAAAGCACATGCTTCACTACATGACGGTCGCATCCGTCGGGTCCGCTTTCGGCGAAATAAAGGTCGGGCAACTCAAAATATCGTGCCCAGGCAGAGGCTGCTTCAGGCTTCATGGCTGTGGCATTGCGTTTTGATAGAGTGATATCGGCTGACATCATTGATGTGAAATGTGGGCTCAGTGTGTCAGCTGCGGCGAATGCCAGCACACGCGCATTTTTTCCGGAGAGTGCTTTCTTGATATCTGATGCTGTGGCTTGTGATGCATCTATTATGCGCAGCGCTTTTGCCGATGGTTTATCTGTCTGCCTTACTCCAAGTCGAGAGAAGAGTGTGTCTAATTCTGCGGAATGTGCTTCTCCAAGCCATACACAGTCATATTTTGGAGCCGGTGCCGGGATTGTGTCCGGGTGTGTCTGGATAGTCCACTCTTCCCAGTCGCCGCCATTTAGCGCGGCTTTCAGTGCGTTGAACATGGGTAGCGGGCGGTAAAGAGGCAGTGTGGGGTCAAGGCCGGGATTGAATGTAGTTACATATGGAGGTATCCGTTCATATTGGTATCCCGGTTTACCCTCCTCATATGGCTTCCCTGCAAATATACCGTCGGTGGCATTTGGAAGCCGACTGAAATCGCTGTATCCCAGTGGCATATGCTCTATGCCAAACCAGCATACTTCTGAGGGGGAATAGTAGGCGAGCAAAGGTAGTGCCATTTGTTTTACATTCTGGTATACGTCAATGGCCAAAGCACGGCTGCGTCCCTTATAGTTGCGGTATGCATCTTCTCCTGAGAATTGGTAGAGTTGCTCGGGGCGTCCGTAATATGTGGCCCCGGATTCTCCGACTACAAGTGGGCGTGGATTGTCGGCCGGTATCTGATGCAATTCAAGTCCGTGGGCAAGATGGCGGCTCCATACGGGCATGCGTCCATCAAGGTCGCGGTCGCCATCGAATGTAATGAAACTTCGCGTGTCATCCCATATAGGCACTTTTGAAGCGAGTGATGCCAGACTGTCATTCCATACTTTGGCCATAGCTTCGGAGGGCTTGTTGAGCAAAGCAATGGCGAATGTTTCGTTGCCTACGCTCCAACCTATTACCGAAGGGTGGTTTCGGTCGCGTAATATAAGGTCGCGCAGATGGTCGGCTGAGCAACTCCAAAATTCATCATCCTCAAAATTCATACGGATGGAGCTGCCGAAAATAGCGGTCTCGTCGAGCACCATAAGTCCCATCTCATCGGCAAGATCATAATATGCACGTGGCCACGGTTGAGCATGCGGGCGCACGGCATTGCCTCCGAAATCTTTGATCATGCGGTACCATGCGTAGGCAAATCGACGAGAGGTGATATAAGCGCTGAACGGATGTTGTATGTCGCCGAAGCATTGTATTTTTTTTCCGTTGAGTTTGAAATCCTGGCCGTCGATGGTGAACTGTCGCCATCCGAAGCGTGTGGCCTTCAAGTCAGTCTCACCTTGTTTACCTGATACTTTCACCAGCGCGGTATAAAGATTGGGTGTGTCGGGAGTCCAGAAGTCAAGTGACTTTCCGGGCATGGCCGACATGGTTATGTCGCATGTTTCTCCTGGTGCGATAGTATAAGTCTTTGTTCTTGGGATTGAGAGGACACTTTCCCCGAGATTCCACGAGGGTACAGGGCCGGAAATCACATCGCTGAGATCGGCATTGTTTACCCATCGGCAGATGTCGGCCGACAGGGTGATCTCTTGCGTTGTATTGGAGCGGTTGGCTACAGTGGTTACAATCAGCAGGCTGTCGCGGTCAACGAGTGGTTTGACATATGTATCGGTCACTCCTACCTCGGGGACTGTGTGCAGATACACATCCTGCCATATACCTACGAGATAGTCGGTGTTGGATCCTGTGGGATATGTGGCGGCCATCATTGGATAGTCGGGGTGACGACGGTCGAAAAGCTTTGTGTCGCGCACTCCTACGAGCAGTTCGTTCGGCTTTCCGTCGGTGTAGAGCAGGTCGGTTATATCGGCTTCAAATGGCAGATGAAGACCGAAATGTGTGGTGGCTACTTTGCCGTTTACCATCACTTTGGCATCTCCCGCAACGGCCTCAAAATGCAATATTGCGCGTTTCCCTTCCATAGATTGCGGAGTGGTAAACTCCCGACGCAGCCATGCCATTCTCGCTCCAGCCCAATGCGTTGGATAAGATGGATAATACACAGAAGAAGGCACATACGGGCGGTCAGTACCATCGCCCGTGTGGAGTCCGCGGCCCCAGTCGTTGACATTTATCGGAGATGGGATCTTTATCCTGACGGTTTCCCATTTGTCAGGTTCCGGAGCTTCGAGTTCGGGGGCGGTTCCGCACCCTTCTTTCCACCCATGCGGCATAGGCATGATCTGTAGATCCCAACTTCCATTAAGACAGATTTCGCTGCGATGAGCTGTCTCTATGGGAGTCATAAGTCCTTCTTGAGGAGAAAAATCTCCATTGAAAATGTTTTTGGATGATAATGTCGTTGGTACAATTAGGATTGCTGTCAATAAGCAATTCCTACACTTTTT
>CANPDS010000097.1 GCA_947573015.1 uncultured Muribaculum sp. | reverse complement strand
ATTACATGCGCTACAATCGCGTTTATTTCAATTCTTTCTATCTTCGCAACAATCAGTTGCAGCAATGAAGAATCAACTCCAACACCTTCTTCAGAAACACAAGTTCTAATTGAAAAAGCTAAGGCCGCCGGACAACTACACAATCAACTACTCTCCGAAACATTAGATAATCTAAAATCTTCTCAATCCCGATCATCTCAAAAGCTATCCATAGCCGATATACGGCAGAGTGGATTAAACTATCTTGCCAATAAAAGCTGTGGAAATTCATCAAGAAGTGAAAATGTTCTTCAAGATAATCGCCAAACTATCTTGGATCTAACGAATAAAGAAATTCCTGCAATGCGTCAAGAAATGATTGAAAAGGAGCGTATATTAGTCGATAAAGGCATATACTGCATTGAACGTGAGCAGCCACAAATGATAGAAAATCTTCTTGTTGAAGCAGCCAACAGCGAATTACCTGATGACCACAAAGAAGCTGTTATGAACTTTTTGGCAACACTACAAGCTTCAGAAATATATTGGGAAGAAAATAATGAAGATTGGAGAGAATTTCTCCGAGAAAACCTTTCGGCAGAGGATTATGATATTTTTAAATTAGATGATCCGAATGTTCCTTATGCCCATATAGTATTTGCTGATGCATATTATATGTGGTGGGGTACTTTAGGAAGTGGTTGTAACTTCGGAATTGGCATATGCTGTGGTGCAGTTGGTTCATTCTGCGCATACCTTAACTCCTGAGAATTAAAATGTCATACAATAGCTATATAAAATACGGAATTATAGGAGCCTGCTGCATGGCGATATGTTCATTCGCTGTCGTATTGATAAAATGTCTCATTTTAAATAAGAATACTATTTCCGATGAAGTTGTAGAATTTTATCCAATATTTATTTTTTGGGTAATATTAGGAATAGTTATTGGAATTGTATTCCGTAAACAATACCTCCAATATGTCTCAAATTTCACAGCTACTCATAAGGAATTACCCATCGATATGGCTACCAAATTTGCACGAGAAAATTTCAAATCACATATTGCCGGACAATTTTTTCCTGTAGTTGCACTATTCCCACTTGCATATTTCTCATTTGATAGAGATCTGCCCAACTCAATCGGCGACATAATATTCATTATAGTCATCGAATTAATTGCACTATGGTTATATCTGATTAAAAAAAAATCTAAATAGGCTTTTAGCTTGCAGTCTTTTATCCCGGCTTTATTTTAATAGAGTCGGGATAATCGGTTGGTGCAGACCAATCCACCAGTCTCAATCCAGTCCATATATTTCCGGGACTGCATGTCAGTGAGCATATATTCCATGATTCGCGCTAATCAGCCAGTGGAAATATAGGAAATATCAACTAAATTATTTACATTTGTGCAAATCATTAAAATAAGCAATTGAAGAAATGAGGAAATATAAGTTTGTGTATTTGATGCATTATGCGATCAATGTAGGATTGGTGATTGCCCTCCTGATCATCACAAGATTCAACATTGATGTGGCTGACCGGATACAGGAAAAGCTCCAATTTTTCATAGGTGGCATGGGAGTGATCATGGTGATTTCGCTGTGGAGCAACGCATGGATTGCCAATGAGGGCTACAACGGTGTAGGCACACTCGATGGCCATATCACCCGATCTATGACATTCTCTTTGGCAATCATTGAGTTTATGACTATCTATTCCACTTTTGAGGGACATGAGGGATTTTTCCGTCCGGCATCTGTCGGAATGGGCATATGGATGGCCGCAATGCTGTGGGCGATGTTTGGCAACAAAAAATTCATTACCCGATCATCCGTAGCCATCCACTGACCCGCCCTCCCCATCATAGAAAACCATAAGAAATTTTTATAACACACATGAGCCTCACGGCAATCTACACTTTAGTCTATATAGTCAGCCTATTATGCCTCTCCCGGCTAATATATGACGACTTAATATCGGGCAATATCAAACCAATGATAAACATATCTCTCATGATAGTCATAGGTACGATAGCTTATGTGCGGTTAATAAGGAAAAAGTATGAGCAAAATTAATGTCAGGCAAGCGCTACCAATAGTGCTCGCTTTCGTGGTTCAATGGGCTATATATCCGTATAGTAAGCCTACAGATGCGTGCCCGATCGAATGGTGTAGCTTCGCACTGCTGCTCATAGCATCGGTAATAGTAATCATCTACGGAGCAGTAAGGACTAAAGGATTTCTTAAAGAACTAATATGGGACAGGACGCTTCAGTCTACGGTAGGACTCATGTTGATTCTGACATTTATCCATCCTCTGATCCCACACAATCTATATCATCAGATTACGATCATACTCTTTATATGTTCGCAAGCAATCCTGATATATGGATGCCTTAAAAAATGAATATTCGATGCTCGGTTTAAGCCTGTAGATGCGCCATTTGTGGCGCGGACGCGCCAAGGGGCATCGCTACTGCGCTATTATTCAAAATGTTATATTTCGCACACCTTTAATAAATCCGTTGAATTATGAACACTGCACGAAACGATTCATTGCGTTACGGTATTATCTCTGCCACAGTTTTCGCTTTAGCTCTGCCACCATTGCTTATGCTTGGTACATACATACTCCACGGCCAAGAGTCGGTGATGAGCAAATTGAACGATTTTATCGTCAATGATTGGCCGCTTATTGTATTATGGAGCGTAGCTGCATTTTATGTGGGATACGCCATCCGCAGCCAGTATCTCGCCACGGTAGCCAATTTTGTCGACAAGCACAAAGAGCTCCCATCAGATCTGGCACACAAATTTGGTGCGGAAAGTTTCAGAAAATTATTGGCCGGACAGCTCTATGGAGTGTTTTTTATCATGCCTCCGGCCCACTATCTACTCTACCTGCAGTGGCCCGATTCCATTGGCGATTTTATATTCATAACCATCTTCGAGGGCATAGCGGTGTGGCTTTACATCTATAAAGACAGATGATGTTCCCCTCCAGCTCCTCTCCCGGGCACTGGAGCATTTTAGTTCAAAAAGTCATTAAAACCCGAAAATAAGTCCCGGATTAATCGTTTTTTAATCGCCTTTTAACTCGCAGACCATAATTTTGCGTGCAAACTCCTCCATGATCAGCAACCTTCACGCAAAATGAAAAAAACTCAATTTATCACATTGCTATTTATGCTACTTCTGCCATGGTCTGCGGCAGTAGCGCAGGATGACACTGTCAACGAATGGATAGGCCATCAGGCAGCAGACTCTTCAGCCGGTGACGAAGCGACATCACAGAAAGTCCTGTCGTACACGCGAAAATCGGATGGGCTCTGGATCAAGACCACCGGAGGAGATATTCGTCTGCAGCCGATGCAATGCGGCGCAGTACATGTAAGCTACGGCACCAAGAAATCTATAGATGCATACACCGACTATGTCGTAGACGGGCGCAAGCCGTTGTCGAAATACCGGGTAAAGGACACCGGGAGTGAGATAGTGGTGTCAGGCACCACACCATCAGTCGTGGTGGAAAAAGCGACCGGCGCAATCAGATTTACAGATGCCGCCGGACACACCTTATTGAAAGAAGCCGCCGGACATGCACGCTACGATGCGACCGGCGACTCCGTGACTCCATTCTGCCGCTTCACCCTGCAGCCCGAAGAGGCGCTATATGGACTTGGCCAATTCCGCGACGGCTACCTGAATCTGCGGGGCAAGAGACGTGAGCTTATCCAATTCAACACCCAAGCTGCTGTGCCTGTGGTAAACTCCACCGGAGGATGGGGAATAATCTGGACAAATCCCTCGCGCACAGTTTTTGAAGATTCAGCCGACGGCATGAGTCTCCGCTCCGATTATGGCAACATCGTGGATTACTATGTGACATCGGGCGAGTCGCTCGACGGGCTTGTGGGCTCATACCGCAGTCTTACCGGCACAATGCCGATGCTGCCAGCGTGGGCGCTCGGATTTCACCAGAGCCGAAACAGATACCATACCGACAAGGAGGTGCTAGGGGTAGCACGCCGTATGAAGGAAGAGAACACACCGATGGGATCGATATTCATCGACTACCACCACTGGGGCAAATATGGCACAGGATCGTTCCGCTTCGACGAACGATTCTTCCCTGATGTGGATAAGATGATGGACTCGCTCCACCGCGACTATGACACCCATGCCGTGCTTACCGTATGGCCCTGCTTCAAACCCGACACCGAGAATTACCGCCTTATGTCGGAAAAAGGCTACATACTTGAAGAATCCAAGGCCATCGACGGATATATATATGATGTATTCAATCCCGGAGCACGCAAGATGTACCGCGACCTATTCCGTCCCATGCTGTCGCATGGCATCGATGGATGGTTTCTCGACGGTCCGGAGCCTGACCATGTGTCATCATTTCTTCCGGCAAAGACTTATCTTGGCGATGCACCGAGGGTGAGAAACATATACCCTCTGCTCCATAGTGAGAATTTCAACAGACTGCTCAACGATGAGCAGCCCGGACAGCGACATTACATGCTTACGCGCTGCGCATGGGCCGGACAGCAACGATATGGCACGGCCATATGGTCGGGCGACATCCCGGCAACCATGGACGAGCTTAAGCTGCAGATAGCGGCAGGACTCAACTTCACGGCCACCGGCATACCCTACTGGACCACAGACATCGGCGGTTATCTCGGCGGCGCCCCCAATGATCCCCAATATCGCGAGGTATTCGCCCGCTGGTTCCAGTACGGTACCTTCTGTCCCGTCTTCCGCAACCACGGGCGCCGCTATCCCGGCGACACAAATGTGCCCAACGAAATATGGTCATACGGCGACACCGTGAAAGAGATATGCAAGCAGTACATCGATCTGCGCTACAGACTGATGCCGTATATCCGCAGCATGGCCGCCAGTGTGACACTCGACAACTACACACCTATGCGCCTTCTGGCATTCGACTTTCCGGATGATGCCGTGGCACGCGAATGCGCCGACGAATTCATGTTCGGCCCGGCATTTCTTGTAGCACCCGTCACCAAAGCCGGTGCCCGAAGCCGTATGGTATATCTTCCGGAAGGGTGCGGATGGTTTGACTACCATACAGGAAAATACTATTCCGGAGGACAGTCGGTACATGCCGACGCACCACTTGAGCGCATGCCCCTCTTTGTCAGGGCCGGATCAATAATACCGACCGATACCAACGGGAATATCGAGCTTGACATCTACCCAGGCAACGATGCCGAATTCAGAATGTATGACGAGGATGGATGGTCAACCGACTATCAGAAGTCGCCTGTCGATGTGAAGGTACTGAAGTGGAATGACAGCACACACACCCTTAGCGGCTCAGACCTTAAGGTAAATATCCGTGGGGAAATCACCCCTGAACAGCGCTACTCAGATCTGCAACGCACTCTTGCCAAAGGATGGAACACATGGGACGTGCGCAGCGTTCTGACCCATGTATATCTCCCTAACGCCCTTGCAGTAGACATAACGCTTGAAGATTCAAAAGGGCTCCGGGCATCACGATTCAGAATCGGCGACAGGGGTACGGACGCACCAGTGCTCCACCCCTACGCCCATACTCCCGACGGCACATACAGCAAGATCGGAGTAAACTGGCATGGTGCGGAATTCATAGTGGAAAGCGCGGCAGATGGCACGAGCAATCTCATACGCATCTCCACCATAAAAAATCCGGAAGGAGTGAACATCTCCGTTGAACCCCAAGCCATATGGAAGCGCGGAGGAAGGATTGCTGTTGACTCCACCCGTTTCTCCATAGCGACTCCTCATAATGAAATGACTGTCGAAGGGCGCATACTTGGCCGATATGCAAAGACCGAGCGCAACAGAATAGTAATGAACGGCACATCCGACGTGACAGTGCTCTGCAATATACCAGGCGCAACCGAAGAGTCGGCCACCGCGCACCTTAAAGAGGTAGCATCACGGATCGAGAAAAAAGCCAGAGACACGTATGGCGACCGCTATGACAGCTACAACGCCATGGCGACAGCACTCGGATGGAACAACATCTACGATCCCGGTCTGCGCCGGGTCATCACCCCTGTAAGCCGCATATGGAGCTCCGAATGGTTCGGCAGCAATGATTTCGGCGGCTTTACTCTGTTTTGCTGGGATGCATATTTCGCATCAATGATGCTCGGCGTATTCGACAAAGAACTTGCCTACGCAAATGCAGCTGAAATCACCTCGGCCATTACGGAATCAGGATTCGTGCCCAACTGCCACTACAGCAACGGATTCAAGTCGCGCGACCGTTCACAGCCACCAGTAGGATCCCTCGCCGCATGGACTCTCTACCGGCAGCATGGCGACAAATGGTTTCTGGAATTGCTCTATGACAATCTGAAAAAATGGAACGGCTGGTGGACAGCCAACCGCATGGATGGCGGCCTGATCTGCCCGGGCAGCTCCCCTTACGACAAGGTCACGTATTTCCGCTCGGAATATGAGCAGAACAACAAGTATGCCGCCAATCTGGAGACTGGCCTTGACAATTCACCTATGTATGACGGCATACCATTCGATAGCGACAAACACCTTATGGCACAGCAGGATGTAGGACTGTCGTCATTATTTGCCATGGACTGCCGGTATATGGCCTTAATCGCATCGGAGCTTGGGAAAAAAGATGATGCACTGATGTTCGAACAACGCGGCAACGACATATGCAACGCATTGCAAGGGCTGTGGAATGAAGAGAGGGGATGCTTCTACAATCGCTCGACACTCGACGGGAAACATAGCTCCCGGATCTCACCAACCTCATTTTATCCACTTCTCGCCAATGCGGCCACACCAACCCAGGCCACGCGCATGGTGGAAGAGCATCTGCTTAATCCCGATGAATTCTGGGGAGAATATGTGATCCCCTCGATCTCACGCAACGATGGAGCATACAAGGACAATGAGTACTGGCGCGGCCGCATATGGGCGCCACTGAATCTGCTGGTATATCTTGGGCTGTCGAATTATGACTTCCCGGAAGTGCGCAGGGAGTTCGCCGAGAAATCCGAAAAACTGCTGCTCGGTCCGTGGCGCGACAACGGATATATCTTCGAGAATTACAACGCCGACACCGGCGAAGGCGACGACACTGTGCGCAGCGACAAATTCTACCACTGGGGCGCACTGCTGGGCTATATCTCGCTCCTTGAAAACAACGCTATACCAACAGGAGCGCGTTAATCGGCATCAGACACAATTGTCTTGCCTTCGCTCACTCCATTCTCATTATAAGCATCAACACGATAATAATAGGGTTGGCCTGAGATGAGTACATGCAGGTCAAGAGAGGTCTTTGCGGGATCTTTCACAAGGATAGACTGGTTGAGATAGTCAGGACGATAACCGAACTGCACCACATAACCATCGGCACCATCGATCGCTTTCCAACCGACAGTGGCATATCGGTCATCATTCGCGTCACGGCTTACCCAATAGCCGGCCGGAGACTCCGGTTTCTTGCCATTCCCTTTACCGAACACCCTCAGATCCGATATTGCAAGACGTCCATTTTTAGCTACACGTATGCTTTCCAGCTTGATATAGCGTGCCTTTACGGCCTTCTTCAACTGAGTATAATCGTGGGTGAACGCTTTCTCCACGCTTTTGTCGACCAACAATCTCCATTTCTTACCATCATCGGATGAATATATACGATAGAGATTGTAGTCGTCCGCATCGCCGAGCTCCGTCTCCATGTCGACTTCAGTGAAATTGACCTGCAGGCCCATTATCGTCTTCTTCTCACCGAGATCCATCATAAACCATTGGCCGGGCGCTTTATCTGAGGCCGCCCACCATGTGCGCACATCCTCATCGGCAGCATTTTCAGGCTTTCTATCCGGACTTGATGATGATGCGGTGCAACGCGCTCCTTTCGACAGGAGGTTCCAACCGGCCAGATGAAGTTTGTCAGGGTCAAAACGCTTCTGAGGGATAATCTGAGGATATTCGCCGAAACGGGTATATACCTTCATACGCCCTTCTGAATCAAATTTCACCGGGAACAGCCCGATTCTACGTTCAAATCCGGTATGCTTGCCAAGCCACATGGTAGCGACCTGCCACCAGTTGCCATATCTGTCTTTAAACACACAGCTATGGCCGGCGCTTCCCATAAAACCACCTACATTAAGCGAAATAGGGTTGTAGGGCTGCTCCACAAATGGGCCTACCGGCGAATCCCCCACAAGCAAGAAGTCGCAATACCACTGAGAGGCGGTGCCGGGAGTGGCATACTGCAAATAATATTTGCCGTCATGTTTCACCATCCAGCTACCTTCCGGGCATGGCCCATTCTGAAACTTATATTTCATCTTACCAGCCTCAAGCTCCCGTGCCAATTCATGCTTGCCGAGGTGAAAGCCAGCGCAAGTCTTCACATCTGTAATCATGGGACGCAACACTTGCGACGAGCCATCCACAAGCTCTTTTCTGGACAAATCATATTGAAATACCTCACCCGGTCCGCCAAGTCCGTTATATACGTATAGGATACCATCCTCAATCCAGAAATGCGGATCGGCCGACATACGGATACGGCCGAACGACTCCCATTGTCCGGTGGATGGGTC
>CANPDS010000096.1 GCA_947573015.1 uncultured Muribaculum sp. | reverse complement strand
TATATCCCAAATCTCCACTTTTAATAATCGTTTCGATAACTGGAAAGCGCCGGGCCTGTGAAGGTCCGGCGCTTTCGCTCAAAAATTATTCAACAAAGTCAAGTAAGAATTCCCTGTATACTTAAGGTAGTAATAATCAGTAGTATTTTTTCATACGTCAATATCCAACAAGCTATATTTTCGGAGACAGGCAGCACGAACTTGTATCCGTCTCAATGATGTAGTCAATGATCATCGTTCCACATTATGAACATCCTGCCTGCAATAATAATATCAGACTTTTTCAAGAGCCTGCTCCAGATCGGCTATGAGATCGTCGATATGCTCCGTGCCGATCGACAGGCGCACAGTACCTGGATAAATCGATTGCTCAGCCATCTGCTCTTCAGTCAACTGTGAATGAGTAGTTGTAGCCGGATGAATCACCAGACTCTTCACATCAGCTACATTTGCAAGCAGAGAGAATATCTCCAATGCATCAATAAACCGATGCGCCTCAGCCACACCACCATCAATCTCAAATGTAAAGATCGAGCCAGCCCCCAGAGGGAAGAGACGGTTGTATAATTCGTGGTCGGGGTGAGAGGCGAGTGCCGTATTATTTACACATTTAACTTTTGGATGAGCGGCGAGATACTCCGCTACCTTTAGGGCATTCACCACATGGCGTTCAACCCTAAGCGACAGTGTCTCCAGACCCTGCAACAGCAAGAAAGCATTAAACGGACTGATCGCAGCTCCAGTATCGCGCAGAATCACAGCACGTACACGTGTGACGAACGCATCCTTACCGGCCACTTCGGTAAATACCGCTCCATGATAATTAGGATCCGGCTCAGAGAGTTGTGGAAATTTTCCCGACGCAGCCCAGTCAAACCGACCGGAATCAACAATGATGCCACCGAGCGAAGTGCCATGGCCTCCGATAAACTTCGTTGCGCTATGCACCACAATATCAGCCCCATGCTCTATAGGACGCATAAGATATGGAGTGCCGAACGTATTGTCAATCACCAAAGGAATGCCATGAGCGTGGGCAATATCAGCGACTGCCTGGATATCAATACAATTGCAATTGGGATTTCCCAACGTCTCTATAAATATGGCTTTTGTCTCAGGCCGGAGAGCCGCTTTGAAATTAGATGGTTCCGAAGGATCGACAAAAGTTGTCGTTATGCCATACACAGGCAAGGTGTTGTCCAAAAGATTATACGATCCGCCATATATAGTGTTGGCCGACACAATATGATCACCCTGTGATGCAAGTCCAAGAATGGCATATGCAACAGCCGCCGCACCACTTGCAACTGCCAATGCGGAGGAGCCGCCTTCAAGGGCTGCGATACGCTCCTCCAGCACCTGCTGGGTGGAGTTGGTCAACCGTCCATAGATATTACCGGGATCTTTCAATGCAAACCGGTCGGCAGCATGCTGTGAGTTGCGGAACACGTAACTTGTCGTCTGATATATAGGGACCGCACGTGCATCTGTAGCAGGATCAGGCTCCTCCTGGCCCACATGCAGCTGAAGCGTCTCAAAGTGAAGTTTATTCTTATCAAAAGCCATAGGTCTACAATAGATTTTATTTCTGCGAATTTACATCCACAAGGAATATTTCGCAATACAATTTGATATTTTTAGAACAAATGCATATATTTGCTAAGACAGATAGAAGTATTATTCTGTCAGCATCTACATAAACACCACATCATAGAACAAATGCCATCCTATCCAAGCGAACAACTCGACAGCATCGATATCGACATACTCCGGGCCCTTCAGGAAGACGCCCGTCTGTCCACAAGGAGCCTTGCGGCCAAAGTGCACCGATCTCCAACCCCCGTATTTGAACGCGTAAGAAGGCTGGAAGCAAACGGATACATCAGCCGATATGTGACGATACTCGACGCAGATAAGCTCGGACATGGATTTATCGTGTTCTGCCAAGTGAAGCTCAGGCAGATCAACAGAGAGATAGCCACCCGTTTCGTCTCATTAATAAATGAGCTGGACGAGGTAACAGAATGCTATAATGTGAGCGGTTCATTTGACTACCTGCTTAAAATACATGCCTCATCCATGGCTGCCTACCGCGATTTCGTATTAAACAAACTTGGCGCCTTCGACCTGATCGGATCCATCGAATCAACATTTGTAATGTCGGAACTCAAACACGAATACTCCATTCCCCTATAGATCGTGTTTTAGATATATTTAACCTTAGTGTGCAATATTTCTGCCCACATCATTCCTTATCTTTGCATTATCAATAATATCCACAGCAAAAACAAATAAAACCTACATATAATGGCAACTACAGACAAAACAAAGAAAACCGCCGCAAAGAAAAAAGGGGAAGCGCCCAGCGATCCCAAACAGGCAAAGCTTAGCGCCCTGACAGCTGCAATGGAACGCATCGAGAAGGCTTACGGACGTGGAGCCATCATGAAGCTTGGAGATGACAATATCACCGATATCGATGTGATACCCTCCGGCTCTATCAGCCTCAACTTCGCACTTGGCGTAGGCGGATTTCCACGTGGACGAATCACCGAGATATATGGCCCCGAGTCATCCGGTAAGACCACACTCGCATTGCATGCAATCGCCGAGGCCCAGAAGAAAGGCGGCATAGCAGCTCTTATCGACGCAGAGCATGCTTTCGATCGTTTTTATGCTGCCAAACTCGGTGTGGATGTGGACAACCTGCTCATATCGCAGCCCGACACCGGCGAGCAGGCTCTGGAAATCGTGGAACAGCTGATACGCTCATCCGCGATCGACATAATCGTGGTTGACTCCGTCGCTGCCCTTACCCCAAAAGCCGAGATCGAAGGAGACATGGGCGACCGCAACGTGGGCCTACAGGCACGACTCATGTCGCAGGCCATGCGCAAACTTACCGGCGCGATATCACGCACCAACACCTGCTGCATATTCATAAATCAACTCCGCGCCGCTATCGGCGGCATGGCGTTCGGACCGGCCGAAACAACAACCGGAGGCAACGCGTTGAAATTCTACGCATCAGTGCGCATCGACATACGTCCCTCATCTACTCTGAAAGATAAGAAAGAACAACCTATCGGACGTCACGCCAAGATCAAAATCGCAAAAAACAAAGTTGCGCCACCATTCAAACGCGCAGAGTTCGACATCATGTTCGGCGAAGGCATTTCCCGCACCGGCGAGATCGTGGATCTCGGCGTAGAGTACAATATCATCAAGAAAAGCGGTTCATGGTTCAGCTACAATGGTGATAAACTCGCCCAAGGTCGCGATGCCGTAAAACAACTTCTGGCCGACAATCCCGAACTTTTCGAAGAACTGGAACAGAAGATTACAGAAGCCATTAAAGGTGATCCTAATGCCGGAGCGGAAAAGAAAACAAAACTTTCGCTCTCCAAGAATGATGATGACGATGATAACGACGACGCAGCCATCGATCCAGCACAAGATGAGGAAGAGGGCCGTCAGGCCGATCTTGATCTTGACGACTTCCCCGATGAAGACTTCTCGATCGACGATGATGCTCGCGATTAACCTACGATAAATAAATCAACGTATACATAGCTACCTTAGAGAAAGGTCACACTTATAATATAGACCATCCTGATGCAAGATTATATTGCATCAGGATGGTCTTTTATCATTGTCGCCAATATACCGTGGTATAGCCGGTGGCGAGATTATATAGTTGCAAACATCCATTCGGCGCAAACGCCCAATTGAAATTCCACACAGTACCATCATAAAAGTATACACTCAGCCAACCATCACCTGCGCTCCATGTGAAATCATATTCATAGCCATAAGCATCCTCATACTCACCACTACCATTACGGTCAAGCTCAAAATAAGTATCCGTATCCGGACTATACCAATCTCCACACAGCGGAGAACTTGGAGAATCATAATAATTGTCATCCTCATCGTCGCAGGCTGTTAGACACAACGCCGAGAGAACCAAAGCAAACAGCATCATAAGATACTTAGGATGACGAACACGCATAATCATAAGCTTTTTTATTTATTTTGTTTAATGCAGATAGTATACACGACATTGGGCAGCGGCATACATCTCGCAAAACAGCCCGAATGTCTGTAAAGATTTAACAAATTTGCACTAACTTTGTTGTTTAGTTAACACAACATTGACCGATGCACATCACACGACTGATACGTCCGATATTCACACCTCGAGTAGAGGCATGGCGCCGCAATGCAACGGCGCCTGAGGATGTCCAGACCCATGTGCTTGCAAAGCTCCTGAAAAAAGCCCGGTCTACTATGATCGGAGAGCGCTACAACTTCTCCGCCATCAGAACTTATGCAGAATTTTGTGCCAGCGTACCAGTGATTGACTATACCGAATTGCGACCATACGTAGAACGTATGATTGCCGGCGAGCCTGACATTCTCTGGCCAGGTGTAACCCGCAATTTCGCACAGTCGTCGGGCACATCCGATGGTAAAAGCAAATATATACCCATCACTACCGACGGATTCAAGCACAACCACTACCAAGGCGCATTCGACGTGGTAGCCCATTATCTTGCCGCAAATCCAGAGAGCCGCATATTCTCTGGCAAAGCATTCATACTCGGTGGCAGTTTTGCAAACGAGCTTACCCTCAAACCAGGCGTAGTGGTCGGCGACCTATCGGCCAATCTCATCGAACATATAAATCCACTGGCCAACATAGTGCGCATACCATCAAAGAATGTGGCATTGATGGCCGACTGGAGCAAAAAACTACCGGCACTCGTAGAAGCCTCATTAAATGAGAATGTGACCAATATTTCCGGAGTGCCGTCATGGTTTCTTACGGTAATAAAAGAGGTCCTGCAACACACAGGAGCCCAATCAATACATGAGGTTTGGCCAAATCTTGAGGTATTTTTCCACGGTGGCATTTCTTTTGACCCCTATCGTCCACAATATACGCACATAACCGACCCTGCGCGGATGCATTATATGGAGACATACAATGCTTCGGAAGGTTTTTTCGCTCTTCAAGCCGATCCATTGCGGCATATCCTGCACATACTGCTCGACATCGGAGTATTCTTCGAGTTTATCCCGCTCGACCAAATCGGCGACCCATTCCCCAAGGCCTCTACAGCATGGACTGTAGAGGAGGGAAAGACCTACGCCTTGGCCATAACATCATGCAACGGTCTATGGAGGTATGCCATAGGCGACACCGTAAAGATCGAAAGCCGCTACCCTTTGGCTATCACAATAGCCGGACGCACCAAAAGCTTCATAAACGCATTCGGCGAAGAACTTATGGTGCACAACGCCGAAGCTGCTATGGCAAAAACATGTGCTGAACTCGGTTGCGAAGTTACCAACTATACAGCTGCTCCAGTATATGCAGGTGATCATTCACGCGGACGCCATCAATGGCTTATCGAATTTGCAAAAGAACCGGGATCAATGACTGAATTTACAAAAAAACTTGACGAGGCTCTGCAGTCGGAAAATTCCGATTACCAGGCAAAACGCACCGGTGGACTATTTTTGGACTCTCCGGAAGTGATCGTAGCAAAGAAGGGAGTCTTTGAGCAATGGTTGGCACAGACCGGCAAACTCGGTGGACAACGGAAGGTTCCGAGGCTGGCCAATAACCGCAATATAATCGAGCAACTCATCACGTTAAATCAATAATTTACAGAACTGATTATGATACGCAATCTTCTTTTTGATCTTGGCGGTGTGATAATGAATATCGACCGTATGCGCTGTGTAAAAGCTTTCAAAGAGCTGGGTATGGATAATATCGAGACATTCCTCGGCGACTACGGTCAGAAAGGCGCTTTCGGAGCCCTTGAGCAAGGACTTGTCACACCAGAGCAGTGGCGGGCCGATGTGCGGGCCAACATCCCCCACCCCGTAACCGACGATCAGATCGACAATGCGTTCAATCAATTTCTGCTCGACATTCCGGAAAGACGTCTGCAAGCCTTGCGTAAGCTCCACAGCCATTACCGTCTGTATCTGCTGAGCAACACAAACGAAGTGATGTGGAACTCAAAGATCTCAGAAGAATTTACCAAGGAAGGGTTGACTGTCAATGATTATTTTGATGGCATCACCACTTCATTTGAAGTAAAGGCCATGAAGCCCGACCATGTGATATTCGAAAGCGTAATCTCCCACTACGGAATCAATCCGGAAGAAACCATATTCTTTGATGATTCGCTTGCGAATTGCAAAAGCGCGGGAGAACTTGGATTCAACTATCTTCATGTGACCGACGGAAAGGAATTCTTTGAACTTCTGGAAGATTACAGACCATCAGAAAAATAATAAATCACGTAGAGTAACAACCACAAAACCAAATACCTGATGAAAATCGTAAACTTTGCAAACTATCCATCCGTCATAAGTCAATATATGATGGAATTGCGCAATGTCAATATCCAGAACGATATGCTCCGGTTTCGCCGGAATCTTGAGCGTATCGGAGAGCTTATGGCTTTCGAAATAAGCCGCACGCTTCATTATCGCAAAGAGACCATACAGACCCCTCTTGCGCAATGCGAATGCGATGTGATCGACACAAATATAGTTCTTGCCACCATATTCCGTGCTGGCATACCATTCCATCAGGGTTTCCTCAACATTTTAGATACTGCTGAAAATGCCTTTGTATCGGCCTACAGAAAATACCGGGAGAAAGAAAACTTCGACGTTTTCATCGAATATCTGGCCTCACCCCGCATCGACGGAAAGACTCTGGTGCTTGTAGATCCGATGCTCGCCACAGGCAAATCAATGGAACTGAGCTACCGCGCCCTCCTTACCAAAGGTGAACCGGCACATATCCACATCGCATCAGTAATCGCATCCGAAGCAGCTGTAGAATATATTAAAGACCATTTTCCAACCGACCGCACAACCCTGTGGGTAGCAGCCATCGATCCCGAGATAAACGCCCACAGCTACATCGTGCCCGGCCTTGGCGATGCCGGCGACCTCGCCTACGGCACCAAAGACTGATGAATTAAAGACATATCAGGAAAACTACTATATCGCACTCCCTCTGATTTAAGTAAGTCATGAAAATTACTTCAGTCCAAAGCACCGGCGCAGCCAAGGCGACGGGAGATGAGAGGCAGTCCGACTCATCACAACTCCGCACACAATAGCCAACAGGCAGCTTATGACGTAAAATGGAAGTTGCATCCACTCTTCATGGATGCGCTTCCATATTATTAATTCAACAAACATCTGAGGAAAAATACCAACCAGAAATATCTGAAACGAATGGTCACGAAATGAGCCAAACAAGCTCGGAAAGCGCTTCAAAAGACACCCTAATCCGATCGACATAAATATACCCAAAATAGCCGTAACAAATGCTGGCACGCCTTCATAAACAAAACATATGCCAAACAGCCCAATCACCAGCAATATCGCCCACAATCTGTTGGTAAAAAAACGGATAAGATCATACTTAAAAAACAACATTCCACCAATAAAATACATCGCATAATGGGTAACACCCGATATATTCAACCATCCATCGACCTCAAGATATATATCGAATAAAAAAGGTGTCGCAGATATTATCAACAACAGGATTTCACTTATCGGATTTCTCATACACGCCTTATACACAGGATAAAGCAGCATCAACCACATCAACGTTGCTACAAACCACAATTCTTTAAGTGGACCATTGCCGGGATCAAATAGGGCCATTATAAATCCATTAAAACTAAGATCGAGACCGCTTTTTGACATTCCAGCAACAGGGATTTTTACGATAAAACCCACAATAGTAAAAAATAGAAAAGGAATCATCAACCGCTTAAACTTGTCATTATAGAGATTGAGCGTAGTCCATCCGTTTTGCAGTCTGGTAAGATACAACAAACCACCCGACACAAACATAAACAGAGGCATATGGAATGAATAACAAAATCTATGTATCCATTCCGAGAGTGCATACATTTCACCATCAACTCCGGAATAAGTAAAAGCATTAACATGCCCTATCACAACCAAAAGTATAGCCCATCCCTGAATGATAGATAGCCATATAATCTTATCAGTGGACGGTTTTGTCTCCACACAATTGAGTTCAGGCTGCCGTAATGAGGAGTTTACATATGTCATCATTTATTATAATTGAGTGTTCCATTAAGTAATCTAAGCCGATAATTGAATAGAATCAATACAAACAGAAATCATTTTAGCGAAGTTAACAAATATAATTTTACTATGCAAAAAGCGCCCGCCGACCGGATGGTCAACGGGCGCTGATGCTTTATGAATGTAACGGGATTAGCCGTTTACCTTCTTCATGTGAGCGATGAGGTCGAGCACCTTGTTTGAGTAGCCGATCTCATTGTCGTACCAAGAGATAACCTTCACGAAAGTGGGGGTCAGCTGGATACCTGCAGTCTTGTCGAAGATAGAGGTACGGGTGTCACCAAGGAAATCGCTTGAAACGACTGCGTCCTCAGTGTAGCCGAGGATACCCTTGAGCTCGCCTTCGCTGGCTTCCTTCATGGCAGCGCAGATCTCATCGTAAGTAGCGGGCTTCTCGAGGTTAACGGTGAGGTCAACTACTGATACGTCGAGGGTGGGGACACGCATTG
>CANPDS010000095.1 GCA_947573015.1 uncultured Muribaculum sp. | reverse complement strand
ACTGTCGCCACGCGTGGCCTGCTTGTTATCGCTATCGGAATTGAGACGCATTGTCCGGAATTTCCAGCACATAAATTCATGGCCCATATATCCAGTGCGCTTCTGCCTGAAAAACACAGGTCCAGGAGAGGATATTTTTATTGCTATGGCCACCGGAATAAATATAACCGGACTAAGAATCAATGCAACCGAAGAGAAACACACATCAAACGAGCGTTTTATAAAACGCGCCAACCATCCTGACAACGGATCTGGATGAATGTCGAGCACCGAAACCTGACCAATATTTGACAATTGTGCAGCACGGCTCACATACGCATTCAGCAATGGCACATAGAAAAAACGGATTACATGATCATCTGCAATGCGCATGACACGCCGCATAGTCTCATAGTCTTCTCCCGAATGAGCATAATATATTTCCCGGACCTCATGCTCTACTATATACTCCTCAAGGTCATCGATCGACCCTATACACAACGGATCAGATTCAGGAATCTCAGACTTCTTTACCGCGAACATACCCAGGCATTTATATCCATAGCCCGAATCAGCAAGCATCTCAGCCCGCAGACGATGTGCAGTCTCTCCCATTCCTATGATTACAGCCGTGCTATAGTTACGGCCCTGACGTCTGAAGCGTTTTACCATCAATCGTGTCGCTACCCATCCAAATGGGAGCAGTAATAACATCAGCCCATAAAACCATAGATAAAATGAATCATTATGCACCCAAGAGTCAAGGAATGTAAGCAATGCAAAGAAAACAAGCGCATGCAATCCGACTCCCTCCACAGAACGAAGCACAATGCGATCTACATGCATCGACCGTGGTATTGGAGAGCGGTTAAACATCATGACTACCGGCATGTAACTGACATTAACCACGAGCCACGACACTTTCCAGCGAAACCCAACTATGTCGCAGTCAAATAAACATGCTATGCCAAAAGCGAGATTTACCATCAGGAATCCCACTAACGTCTCTATATATAAGAGGTATTTTCCGTATTTACCTTTCTTATTCACAACAGTACAGCATAAATAAATGCTTGTGCGACATCCGTTGCTGATACTTAACGGATATCGCACAAGTTTATATTATACTTGAGATGTACTCGGAGTGACTATTCAAATATTAGCGTCGATCAGACGTATTTTCTCTTCAAGAGATTTAAGGTCCTCCTTCAGATGTTCGATTTTCCGTTCCATATCACGCAGCAAGGCGTTGCCGCTTTTTGATGTAACGTTAAAGAAGCCCAAATTATTTTCATAAGTTTTAATTTCCGCACGTTTTTGCTCCAAAGCACGGACAAGACGTTCACGCTCGCGACCGAGACGGTTCTCATCGCCCTGCATCTCCCGAATATTACCGGCAAAAGCCTCCATACGTGCACGTTTCTCCCGGATATCGAAATGATCATAAAGATGTCCGACAACCTGACGATACTCTTCGTTCACGCGGTCTTTATCGCGGAAAGGCACATGCCCGATTCCCTGCCAGGCAGCTTGCAATTCCTTCACCTTGGCAATAGCCTCATCGCGTGGGGTATCATCAGCGATAGCTTTAAGAGATGCAATCACACCCTCTTTAGCTCGCATATTGTCACGTTCGGTTCGGCGCAATCCTGAAGTTGCCTTCTTTCTACGATCGAAGAAGTAGTCGCATGCATCAAGAAAACGGCGCCATACGGCATCGCTATGCTTCTTATCTACCGGGCCTATGCTCTTCCATTCTTTCTGAAGTTCAGCCATGCTATCGGCAGTTTTCTTCCATTCAGTGCTTTCTTTCATAGCCTCAGCACGCTCACATAATGCAAGTTTCTTTTCAAGATTAGCACTACGTTCATCACGCACCTGACGGAAGAATTCCCCCTTTGCCGCAAAGAAGTCATCGCACGTCTTACGGAAACGGGCAAAAAGTGAATTATTCACTTTCTTTGATGCAAATCCAAGTTTGCGCCACTCTTCCTGAGCGGCAAGCATCTCTTTAGTAGCGTTCTCCCATGCGGCATGGCCAGTAAGAGAGGTTATGTCAATAGCTTCAACGCGCTCACATATAGCGGTCTTTTTCTCTTCATTCTCACGCTCCCGTTCCTTGCGCTCCTCAAAGAATGCCTGATACTTCTTGTTAATGACAGCAGAAGCCTCTTTGAAGCGATTCCAGATCTCATCGCGGAGATCTTTTGCAACAGGGCCGATATCGCGCCATTTATCATGCAACTCCTGCAGACGGCGGAATGCAGTCACAACATCGCTTTCCGAATCGAGTTTCTCAGCCTCATCAATAAGAAGCTGTTTCATCTCAAGATTCTTGCGGAAATCATAGTCGCGCAAATCTTTGTTGACTTTCAACTGATCATAGAAACGTTCGACAGCAGCCTGATAATCACGCCAAATATCGGTGACATCAGTAGGCGGCACCTCTCCAGCATCCTTAAATGCCTGAGTGAGTTCGCGGAAGCGAGGGAAATGCCGATTGACATTGTCCGTGTCGGAAGCCATTTCGTCAAGTTCCGTGATAATTTCGCGTTTACGTGCAAGATTTTCACGGCGCTCCTGTTCTTGTCGAGCAATAAACTCAGCCTTTGCTTCCTTAATCGTATTAAGCAGAGACGCAACCCGTTCCTCCATCGGATCAAGAGCAGGCAAAAAATCACCATCTTCATTTCCAGCGGCAACGAAAGCTTCCTTCTCTGCAAGAAGTTCGTTTTTTCGGAAAGCATGGAATGCCTGACGCAGACGAGTCACCTCATCGCGATTCATTTCTGCGGCAGGACGACGTGAAATCTCCTCCAGCCTCGCAATCACCTCCTCCTTTGAAGCAGGTCGGTCAATTTGTGATTCGACAACATCGGCTGCATCAGTCCCCTGTTCAGGAACAATCGCAGCACCCTCAACTACAGCAGCAGTCTCAGACTCCAGCATCGTCTCTTCAATGGCATTTGACTGTACAGTAATTTCATTTACAACAGGAACGTCCTCCTTGAGGACTCCAGACAAGGATACCTCCTCGGGGGTGAGCTTTTCAGTCGCCGAAGAAGCGTGGTCACGCAATTCCATAATGATAATGGTAGTTAGTTTTCTTTAAGAAGCCAAATATAGGTATTTTTTAGCACTCTTCAAATTTATTGACAGTTTTTTATTGTTTTTGCACCAATTGGATACTTTCGAAGACAAGTCTCTACTATGATATTATACTAACGTGATGGTGCATAAATAAGCGTCGAACACCGCTCAGGCCTGAATATTTCCGAAGCCACACGCACAACATCATCAACAGTGATCGCACGATATCGGGCAAGCGTTTCCTCCTGCGATGTGTTGCGCATATCATCCAGCGCGAGGGTTGATGCAAGACGCACATAGCTCAGACTTCCCATAACCTGCTGTGCTTCAAAGCGGTTGATCGCGCTCTGCAGTTCATGCTGATCGGGCGGTGCTGTTATCAGACGTTTCGCTTCATTAAAAAGCGCATCACAAGCTATATCCGGATCAACACCATCACGCAATAAACCTTGCAACAATAGTTGACCCGGCTCTTCCGATCCAGTAATAGATGCATCTGCGGAGGCAAAAAGTCCGGACTCCATTACAAGATGACGATAGTAGCGTGATGTGCGTCCGGCGGCCAACAAGTCTGTGATAATATCACATACAGGATAGTCTGCACTGCCACAACCAGGCATCGGAAAACTCATAACAACGAGCGTCTGTGGCACAGGACCGGTCACGACAAGACGGCGAGACTCAGTCTGTTCAGGTTCTGGAGCATAACTACGCGGCTTGATATCACGCGATGGAATTGCCCCAAACCACTTTTCCGCAAGTTCACGGGCTCGTTCCAATGATATATTGCCGGTAACAGCAAGCACAGCATTATTAGGCGCATAATGTGCATGGAAAAATTCCCGAACCAGTTCCTGAGTCACGCCTTCTATATGACCAAGCTCTTTTCCTATTACCGGCGTACGATATGGATGAGTGGTGTAAGCCAGAGCAGAAAGATGATGGCTGAGATCTCCATAGGGCTGATTAAGGCACACCTGCTTGAACTCTTCCATAACAACATTACGCTGCACATCAAGCGCCTTATCTGAAAACGCATGTGAAAGCATGCGGTCACTTTCAAGCCAAAAAGCCGTCTCCGCATTCTGCGCAGGCACAATATCATAAAAATTAGTATAATCCTGATTGGTCCATGCATTGTTGCTGCCACCGGCATGTTCGATCGCACCGTCAAAATCAGGCACATTGACAGAACCACCAAACATCAGATGCTCAAACAGATGAGCCATGCCGGTATGGGCCGGATCCTCATCACGCGAACCTACATTATATAGTACATCAAGTGCCACCATTGCGGTGGCACTGTCTCGCTCATGCACTACCCGAAGGCCGTTAGGAAGAGTGAATCTCGTAGGCATGATTATTTTACAATGGTCATTTTCAGTATCTTCACATCCTCAAGCGGACGGTCAGCAGCTCCGGTAGGAACAGCCTGAATCTTATCCACAACATCCAGACCTTTTGTCACCTCACCAAATACAGTGTATTGACCGTCGAGATGTGGGGTTCCACCAATAGTACCATATATCTTACGTTGCTCAGGAGTAAGAGTCGCAGGATTCTCGGCGGCCTCCTTTTCTGTCAGAGCCACAAGCTCCTCCTGCAATTTCTGTATACCCGCCTGATCATTGTTACGACGCAACTCCATGATTTTCGCACGGTTTTCCGATGCAAGACGGTTGAAAATACCCTGTTGCTGAGCCATTTTCATCTGTCCTTCCATCTGCTTTAGCTGACTCTCATTATACGCCTTACCGGTAACAATATAAAATTGAGAGCCCGAACTGCGACGTTCGGGATTGACCTGATCGGCCTGACGTGCAGCGGCGAGTGCACCCTTACGATGAAAATGACGGGGATATACTATCTCTGCATCAATCGTATAGCCAGGGCCACCTGTTCCGAGGTGCTGACCAGGGGCAGCTGTTTTCGAATCTGGGTCGCCAGTCTGAATCATAAATTCATTTATTACACGATGGAAAAGCACTCCATTGTAATAGCCTTCATTTACCAACTTGACGAAATTGTCGCGATGGCGTGGAGTATCACCAAACAAGCGCACTTGAATATCACCAGCGGTAGTCTGTATATCCACCAGCACATCACCTTCCGATGGTGCTGTTGCAGTTGCAATTGAGTCGTTTGTGTTCATTTCGTTTTCAGGGTTTTATTTATTTTCAGATGTGGCCGATGCACCACAGCATCCCACAGTCATGATTGTAAACATGCATGCGAGCCACTTTGTTGCTGTCTTTAGCATAGGATACGAATGTAAATTATATCACTGTCTCCGGAAACAATCGCTTATATATACGCCGGAAATTGTTGTCACTGGCACTGAGCTCAGCCACATGATCAGCATAATCCGCACCCCATAACGCAGGAAGCAGATCAACTATATAACGCCGTTCGCGGTCATGATCTATTGCAGCTGCAATCAACCGGTCTATTGCAATTTTATATTTTGCAGCATCGATAGCGTGGAGATAGTGGGCGGCACTGACCAGAAACTGCCCGCTGAGGTCAGCTCCTATCATATTGTCAACAAGTTCGTCGAGCACTGTATCTATCTCACCAATATGGTTAGCAATATACTCGTATGTCAGCAGTCCGTCGGGATCCTTTCCCACGGCCTTTTTTAAATCTTCTGTCATAAGGCTTTCGGTGATGTTTCAGGAAAGTTTGCGGCAAAGATAAGAATTTTAACGAAATTATACCTAACTTTGGAAATCAACCATTCTTTTTTAGATCCAAATGCAGCAGACTACCCTCAATTTTGTAATCACCATAGGCCGTCAGTTTGGCAGCGGCGGTCGTGAGCTTGGACGCCTTGTGGCCGAAAAACTCGGGATAGAGTTCTATGACAAAGAACTGCTACTCGAAGCAGCTAAAAACGCAGGTGTAAGCGTCGATTTTTTTGAGCGTAATGACGAAAAGTTTCCAAGATTCCTGAGCGGAATGTTTTCATTTACCATGGGATATTCACCATACAATACATATGCAGGTAGCTCATCAATCAGCGCAGACACACTTTACCGCGTACAATCAGATTTAATCCACTCCCTGGCAGAGAAGCACTCTTGTGTGATCGTAGGTCGTTCAGCCGACTATGTGTTGCGCGACTTTCCTCGGTGTGTCAACATATTCGTACACGCACCAATGGAAGACCGCATCGAACGCATAATGCGCCGTGGCGACTGTGCCGATGCTGCCCATGCCAGAGATTTGGCCGAAAAGACCAATAAACTTCGTGCCAGCTACTACAACTTCTATACAGACAAAGAATGGGGCGATGCCGCAAGCTACCATCTCACTGTCGATTCAGGCGCCATGCCCATGGAAAGTATCGCCAATCTGGTATGCAACTACGTCAGATCTCGATTTCCGGAGCTATCCGAACCCGCCGAATAGACACATTATATATTTATACAATTATGCTGCAACCGGGCATCCAACCCTTGGAATGCCCGGTTACAGCATTAACCTCATCCTTTTATTTCACGATCGCCACTATCAGCACCATCAGACACTTCTGGTCCAACGACATCCGACGCACCATCCTGAAGTTGATCCGTTTTACGTTCATCAGACATATGCTGCCGACGTGAGTCATATGCAGCAAGATACATAAACAATCCGTTTGCAGCAATGCATACTAATGCAATTCCCGCCACAAGAGTAAATGTAGACTCTGTCTGCCGCACAGGAGTGACCAACATCAACACTCCAGCAATAATCACAAGTATCGGGAGAACATACAACCAGCCCGGTAAATTATATGGTTTGAATCCGACCGCCAAAGCCCAGATATGCCAAAAGCCACCCAGGATCAAAGCAGCAGCAAGCAGATAAACGAATATAGTCTCAAACGGACCTGGCCAAAATATCATAAGTATACCGACAATAAGCGAACCTATAAATGCCAGGGTACTTACCGGGCCGACACCACCCTTTTTACGCACATACAAAGCTTCCAGCAGTCCACAAACACCAGGAATTGCAAACATGAAGCCTAAAAAAACTATCAACCACTGCACGAGGTTTACCCGATCATGCATACATATAAGGACAATTCCTGCTGCAAGAGCAAAAAACTGCACCCAAAAACTCGTTTTACCTTTCATACCATTATAATTATAAATAGTTGATACTATTGTTATATCCATATTTTGTAACACATAAAATGCCTCATTAGTTGCACAGGTATAGATCTATAAAGCCGAAATATACATCCGGTCATGCTTGCAATAATCTTCTACAAATATTTTTGTTAAAAAAATAGCGTGATTGCCGGAAAAGACTTACCTTTGTGCCACAATTATCTTCAAAGAACTTTCGTATAATTATCTAAAATCTTAAACAGAAATGGCTTACGTAATTACTGACAAGTGTGTTGCTTGCGGCACATGTCTTCCCGTATGCCCCGTTGAGGCTATCTCCGAGGGCGATATCTACAAGATCGATCCCGACACATGCATCGAGTGTGGAAGCTGCGCAGAGGTTTGCCCTAGCGAAGCTATCATCCCCGGCGAGTAATCAGGAAATACTTGTACAACCTCATAAAAGGCGTCTGTCTATTGACAGAACGCCTTTTTTCATCACGCTACACAAACTCTTCCACAAAACGCCATAGCCAAATTACTGAAATTTTTCATTAATTTAGCTATGCCATATTGCAATTGTTTACTAACTTTGCACCGGAGTTAGGATGAGTGTCAGTAGACCCTATCATAGCTCTTTCCATTCGCGGAATCAATACGTTAAACCATAAATTTTTTCAACAATCATGGTAAATTATAAAGATCTCGGCCTTGTAAACACCCGCGAGATGTTTGCCAAAGCCGTACATGGCGGTTACGCTATCCCGGCATTCAACTTCAACAACATGGAGCAACTCCAGGCCATCATCAAAGCAGCTGCCGACACCAAATCGCCTGTTATCCTTCAGGTTTCAAAAGGTGCGCGTAACTACGCCAATCCTATCCTTCTCCGCTACATGGCACAGGGCGCTGTAGACTACGCAAAGAGCCTCGGTTGGGAGCATCCCCAGATCGTACTCCACCTCGACCACGGCGATAGCTTTGAACTTTGCAAGGACTGCATCGACCATGGTTTCTCTTCAGTAATGATCGACGGATCCCACCTTCCTTACGAGGAAAATGTAGCCCTCACAAAGAAGGTTGTTGATTACGCACATCAGCATGATGTAACTGTAGAAGGTGAGCTTGGCGTACTCGCTGGCGTTGAAGATGAAGTATCTTCTGACCACCACACCTACACCGACCCAGAGGAAGTTATCGACTTCGTTACCCGCACAGGTTGCGACTCTCTCGCTATCTCTATCGGTACTTCTCACGGTGCTTACAAGTTCACCCCCGAGCAGTGCACACGCGACCCGAAGACCGGACGTCTTGTTCCCCCGCCATTGGCATTCAACGTGCTTGAAGGCGTTGAGGCAAAACTCCCTGACTTCCCCATCGTACTCCACGGCTCATCTTCAGTTCCCCAGGAATACGTTGACATCATCAACGCCAACGGCGGCAAGCTTCCCGATGCTATCGGCATCCCCGAAGAA
>CANPDS010000094.1 GCA_947573015.1 uncultured Muribaculum sp. | reverse complement strand
CGCACCAGCTTGCCCAGAAATCTACGAGCAGCCATTTGCCTTTACCGGCATAGTCGCTCAGACGTTGTGTTTTGCCATTGTAGTCGATGGTAAAGTCGGTAAATTTCTTTCCGGCTGCAGTTGCTTCGGCTTTGTGTATATTAGAGGCGATATCGGCTACATTTTTGTTGTTCTTGAATTGGGGATATACAGAGAGAAGCGAATCGAGCTGTGGAGTGGTTGTGCATTCCATTGCCTTATCGAGGAAGAGTATTCGCCCGAAAGGATCGTTTAAATGGGCATTCATGGTGCTGTCGGCGTTAGCCTGGAAGCTTGTGATCAGAGCCTGGCGAATTGAATCGGATGTGGCTGAGTTGACTTGCGATGCAACGCGGCTATAGTTGTCCATGAATGTCTGCATATCCTTATTGAGCGGCGTGGATGTGCATTTCCCATCGTCAGTAATCACTATATCGCCCTGCTCGATAATGAAGGATGGCCCACGTTTGTCGCCAATAAGTATGCGTGCATAATATGGATCTGCGACTGTTCCGGTGAATTTCAATGTAGTTCCGGACACAATGGTGCTGTCAATTTTATCGCCTGTCTCGCGGTTGACGAGATAAGCCATTTTGTTGTTGCCTTCAGCCGGCACTGTTGTGGTTACTGTAAAATTAGGTGTGGAGGCATGTGATGTTGTACATGCCGATAGGGCAATGGCAATAGCCATTGCTGAGAGTAATGATTGTTTCATGCTGTTAAACAAGCTCTTGGTTTGTAGATGATTCGGTGTCAGCGAGGCAGCGCTTCGCTTGTGAGTTTGCCGGATTTGGCAAGCTCGATGAGGCGGTCGGATGGAACAATGAAAATTTCTACACGACGGTTGGCTGCCCGATGGCTCTGGGAGTCATTTTCATATAGTGGTTCGGTTGCCCCCATGGCATATGGAACGAGTACAGGTTCGGATGTGAGGTTGCGTGACAGCCACTGATCTACGGCGTTAACACGCGATTCGCTGAGGCGATCGGTGTAGACGGGCGATCCGGTGTCGTCAGTGTGGCATGTTACGACAAGCTTATACATGTCGCCACGGCTAAGCAGTGCCCGGTATGGCGATAGGATCTCTGGCGCTGTTGGTCGAAGCACTGTGTCGTTCTGCGCAAAGAGTAGGTCTGTGCTAATTGTCGCTACCACTACTTCTCCGGAACGCATGGTCTCTATACGTGCCACCTTACGTTGGGCGAGTTTTTTAGCCAACTCATTCATGTATGAAGCCACGATGTCATGCTGCTTCTCATTTATCTCGGGTACGCGCAGATTTTCATCGAGCGACAGTTCGTAAGGATCTACACTAATTGCATTTTTTGATTTTTTGCCACCCTTTTTTGTGTTGGCAGTTTCATCTTTTGCCTGGGTATCCTCCTTAGCTTCAGTCTGTGTAGTGCCTATGCGTGCTATTTTCTGAAAAATATTGTCGGCATTGGCAGCAGCTGGCATTGCGATTATTGATGCAGCAAATAATATGACAGAGGCGAAACGTAGCATGCTGAGATATTATAAGTCTTCATCAAGCGATTTCTCATAAGCGAGTTCACCCTCTACGATATATTGCACGTCGGTCTTGTCGACAACAGCGAGTTTGTCCTTGGCAAGCATTTTGTTGACATATTCCATGATCTGTGGCAGCTGAGGTTCTTCATCACCGGCATCGTCATCTGCCGGAATTTCAAGAAATCCGTTGTCTTCATAATAGTCCCATATCATGTCGATGATGTTGAGTATCTCATCGTCGTCATATTTTGATGCTATATCAGCAGGCATATATGCCCGGATGAATTTTATTGCTTCGTTTTCGTCGAACATGTTCATATCGTCGTAACTTTTTTGTGTTGGCTAAGTTAACTAAAAGTGTCGAAAGAGTGGACAGAATGTTACATAATTTCACAACTATTATAGGATTTTCGCGCAGTCGGGGTGGGTTATGATAAATAAAACGGTGTGTCAACATGCTTGCTGACACACCGCCTGATATGTGGTAATATTTTTCTTAGGATTATCCGCCGAAGTTGTCGTACATAAGATTCTCTGAAGGAACACCAAGATCCCAGAGCATCTTTTCGACGGCTTTGCTCATTGGACCAGGGCCACACATGTAGTACTCTATGTCTTCGGGTGCCGGGTGATTCTTGAGATATGTTTCGTAGATCACCTGATGCACGAATCCAGGAGTGTATTTCACGCCGGCTGCATCTGCGGCAGGATCTGGACGGTCGAGCGCGAGGTGGAACTTGAAGTTGGGGAAGTCGCGTTCGAGTTGCAGGAAGTCTTCGAGATAGAACACCTCGTTGAGTGCACGGGCGCCGTAGAAGTAGTTCATCACACGGTCCGTGGTGTTGAGCGTGCGTGTCATGTACATGATTTGAGCGCGGAGAGGTGCCATTCCGGCTCCACCACCTACCCACATCATTTCGTTCTTTGAGTCGAAAATGGGATGGAAATCACCGTAAGGACCACTCATCACTACTTTGTCGCCGGGCTTCAGTGTAAAGATATAGCTTGATGCTATGCCAGGCATCACGTCCTGGAATCCCACTTCAGGTTTCGGCTTGAACGGTGGAGTGGCGATACGGACAGTGAGCATGATGCGGTCGCCCTCTTCCGGATAGTTGGCCATTGAATAAGCGCGCACGGTTGGCGTTGTGTTGCGGCACTTAAGCGAGAATAAGCCGAACTTCTCCCATGCCGGTAGGTATTCGTCGGTAATCAGGCTCTTGTCGATGTCCTTGTCGTAGTCCATGTCGAAAGCCGGAATCTTGATCTGTGCGTACGATCCTGGCAGGAAGTTCATATGTTCGCCCGGAGGGAGCGCCACGATAAATTCCTTGATAAATGTGGCGACATTCTTGTTTGAGATAACTTCGCATTCCCACTCTTTCACATCAAGCACAGATGCAGGAACTCCGATCTTCATATCGTCCTTAACTTTTACCTGACATCCGAGGCGCCAGTGATCTTTCATCTGTTTGCGAGAGAAATGTACGGTTTCGGTGGGGAGTATGTTGCCACCTCCCTCAAACACCTGTACCTTACACTGTCCGCAGCTTCCTTTTCCACCACAGGAACACATTCTGGTCGGCCAATGTGGAAAGCAAAGTTTTGCCTGACTGAGCGAAAACGTCTTTGTCATTATTGATGGTAATACGCACCTGACCAGTCTTCACAAGGAATTTCTTGGCCACAAGGAGCATAGCCACCAACAGGAGAGTGATGATGAGAAATATTACCACGCCGGATACCACAGTGAGCGAGCCGGTGGTGGCAAGTATTGTCATTAATAGTGTATTCATCGGAGTATCAAAGTTTTATGCCGAGGAAGCTCATGAATGCTATACCCATCAGGCCGGTTATGATAAATGTGATGCCCACACCGCGCAGAGGCTTGGGAATATTGCTGTACTCTTGCAGACGCTCACGTATAGCTGCAATAGCAACAATAGCCAGCAGCCATCCCAATCCCCAGCCGGCACCGGCGCATGTCGCAGTCCATACGTTGGGGAAGTCGCGCTGTTGCATGAAGAGCGATCCACCGAGGATGGCGCAGTTTACGGCGATCAGTGGCAGGAATATGCCAAGCGAAGAGTAGAGCGCTGGGCTGAAGTTCTCGAGCAGATAGTTGATAGGAAGCGACACCACAAGCATGAATGTCACGGCGGCGCCAAGACCTAGAGCGGTCTTCACCTTTTTGGATACGGCAAGAAAAGAGCACATACCCAGGAAGTAGGCGAAAATCATGTTGTCGACGAAAATCGACCGGATGAAAATATTGAAATTTTCCATGTTGTATTCTACTTAGATATGTGTTTTGATTATTCTTGAAGGTCCTTGTTGACCGAACGGTGTGCCCAAATGATGCATCCTGTGACGATAAGAGCCATCGGGGGTAGGATCATCAGGCCATTGTTGGCATAGCCATGGTCGTAGCAGTATTGTGGTATAACCTGCACACCCCAGAGGGTGCCGCATCCGAGCAGTTCGCGGAAGAATGCCACGATGATTAGAATAATGGCATATCCGGCGCCGTTGCCTATGCCGTCGAGGAATGAGGGCCACGGTTTGTTGCCCATGGCGAATGCCTCAAGGCGTCCCATTAGGATACAGTTTGTGACTATCAGACTCACGAATACGGAAAGCTGTTTGCTGACATCGTACTGGTAGGCGATGAGCAGCTGGTTGACAATCACTACCAGTCCGGCTACAACCACCAGCTGCACAATGATGCGGATGTTGGTGGGGATTGTGTTGCGGATGAGCGATATGATAACGTTTGCGAAAGCGAGAACCGCGATCACGGATATGCCCATGACGCATGCCGGTTCGAGCTTGGCCGTAACGGCCAGACATGAGCATATACCCAATATCTGGACAATCACAGGATTGTCTTTCGACAAAGGATTGAGCAGTGCGCTCAGATTTTTATTTTCAGTAGCCATGACTTACCTTTCAGAGATATTTTTGAGAAACTGTGAGTAGGCGCCGATGCAATTGTCGATCATGGAACCTACGCCTTTTGAGGTGATGGTGCCTCCGGATATACCGTCGACATAGTCTTCACCGTTGGCCGGAGCCTGCCCGGTTTTGACTACAGCTACGGGGAGGAATTTTCCATCCTTGAACATATGTTTGCCCTCAAACTGGTTGGAGAATGCTGGCTTCTCTATTTCGGCTCCGAGTCCTGGAGTCTCACCCTGATGGGCGAAGTATGCTCCATATACGGTCGAACCGTCCGCGTCAATGGCAACATATCCCCAGATCGGACCCCATAATCCGGCTCCGTTGATTGGTAATATGTATTTTACGTCGCCGTGTGCGATGGTGCACTCATATACTGGAAGGGCACGTTCTCCTGCTGGCTTCTTTGCCTCGTCGGCTGTGTTGATGTCGAAAGCGTTGCCCTCGATCTCTTCACCGCGATCGTTTACCACGATAGAGCGTGTTATGTAGCGGTTGAAATCAGCGGTTATAGAGTCTTTCGCAGGTGTGATATGCACAGAAGCAAGTATCTGCTTCATTTTGTCGGCATTTATATTCTCCTGCTGTCGCGATTTGAGTCCGAGTGATGTAAATGCAAGGGCAGCACCCACCACTACCACCAATACAATAATATATATGATGGTGTAAACGTTGCTTTGCTTATTCATACCCTTCATGCTTTTGAGTTAAGACGGCGCAGACGACGGCGTATATTGCCTTCGACCACACAGTAATCGATAAGTGGAGCCATTGAGTTCATCAGCAGTACTGCGAGCATGGCCCCTTCGGGATAGCCGTTGTTGTAGGTGCGTATAATAATAGCGATCACACCTACGAGGAATCCGTAGACATATTTTCCGGTATTGGTTCGCGCAGCTGTCACGGGGTCTGTTGCCATGAACACTGCCGCGAAAGCGAATCCTCCGAGGGTGATTTGCTCAAGCGCTGTGAGCATTGTGGCTGGATAGGTGGTAGTCTCAAATGCATGTGCGATCAGGCCCATAAGAAATCCACCGGCAAATACCGACAGCATGATGCGCCAACTTGCAATGCCTGTGGCCAGAAGTATGACGGCACCGATCAGTATGCATAATGTGGAAGTTTCACCTACGGATCCGGGTATGAGACCGATAAACATATCCCAGTAAGTCAAAGGGTCGCCTACGGAATTGGTGAGGGTAAGTTTGTCGCCAACAAATGTAGCTACCTGACCGAGCGGAGTGGCGCCAGTGAATCCATCGACTACCTGACCCTCTCCAAGACCCAATGTGCTCTTCAGGGCGATGAACGCTTCGTCGCCACTCATGCGCGACGGGTAAGCGAAGAATAGGAATGCGCGGGTAACGAGAGCTACGTTGAAGATGTTGTAGCCTGTGCCTCCAAATACTTCTTTTACGAAGATTACGGAGAACGCAGTGGCTACGGCGAGCATCCATATCGGGGTCTCTACCGGGCAAATTAGGGGAATGAGTATACCGCTTACGAGGAATCCTTCCTGAATCTCCTCATGGCGCCATTGGGCAACGATAAACTCTATGCCGAGGCCGACCGCATATGTTACTACTAATTTCCAGAATATCTGGCAAAATCCGTAGGCCATGAGTTCCCAGAAGTGGAATGATTCCGAGCCGATGGCAAGCCAGTGCTGGTAGCCGATGTTGTACATGCCGAAAAGCAGGCATGGTATTAGTGCGAGCACTACGATGATCATCACTCGCTTTGAGTCGAGACTGTCGTGGATGTTGCAGCCTGAGCGCGAGGTGGTGGTGGGTGTGAACAGGAACGTTTCAAAGCCATCGAACACCGATTCGAACGCGTGCAGACGTCCGCCCGGCTGGAACTGTGGCTTGATACGGTCGAGATATTTTCTTAGAGCTTTCACGATTGTTGTCAATTGAGTTCCTTATACATGTAGTCGAGCGCCTCGCCGAGTATCTTCTGTAGCTCCAGCTTCGATGGGTCGACATATTCACAGAGTGCCAGATCCTCAGGCACGATTTCATATATGCCAAGTTGCTCCATGCGGTCGAGATCGCGTGCGATGCATGCCTTGATAAGATATTCAGGCATTATATCCATGGGTAGCACCTTGTCGTAGACTCCTGAGAGTATCATTGCGCGGCGTCCGCCGAGTATGCGTGCGTCGGGACAGAAGGCTTTTTTCAGGAAGTGGCCGGGGAATGATCGGCTCACGCTCATCTTCTGAGGCGACATGGATGCCCAACCAAGGAAATCGGATACATCGTCACCCTCTGCAATAACTGTCACTTGTGTGTATGGCGCACGCAGGTATCCTTCTTTGCCAACAGGGATGCCTGTAAGAACATTGCCTGAAATTATACGGTGGTGTGCTCCGTCGCCGTATATCTGATCCTTTACAAGTGTTGCCATATCGGCGCCGATCTTTGTGAGCACATATTTTGGCTCTTTTATCTCACATCCGGTCAGCGGCACTATGATGTCGGAGCATAGTTTGCTATGGAGTGATAGCACTCCGATGCGCAATAGAGTGGGAAGATCGAGAGTCCACACTATGTCGCCTTTATTCACCGGCTTTACGTTGGCGATCTGTATGCCTGCGTTGCCGGCGGGGTGGGGTCCTGAAACAGTTACAATTTCAGCTCCTTTTACTCCCGTCAGTTTCGATCCCGGACGTACTCCTATATATATATTGCCGGGAGTAAGTCTTTTCAGTAGTTCTACGGCGGCGGTGAGTTCTTCGGTCTTGTCTGATACGAAGGCTTCCCAGTCGGCTGCTAACGGTGCGGAATCAAAAGATGTAATGAAAATGTCGCGTGGCTCAGTGCCTGGACGAGGAACAATGCCGTAAGGACGTTGCCGCATCTGCACCCATAGGCCGGAGTCGAGCAGCATGCGCTGGGCTGTAGTGGCATCTGTGGGTTTAGCCGGGAGTTCTACTGTAGCTTCTGCGTTTTCAGCATCGGGAACGATGACTATTCGTTCGAGCTTACGACGCTCACCTCTGACTACTGCTTCGATTGTGCCCGCTACCGGCGATACAATGCGAAGGTCCGGGAATTGCTTGTCGTGAATCAATGGGGTGCCTGCAAGCACCTTGTCGCCCTCTTTTACATCGACTTTGGGCGTAATGCCCGGATAGTCGTCGGGTACGATGGCGCATCTGGCAGGCATCAGGGGTAGAGGCTGCGACACCGGCGCGGCTCCGCGGATGTTGATGTCGAGTCCTTTCCTTAAGTTGATAGATATTGCCATAATTCTGTTGACGAAAAATTTGTGCAAAGGTAGTTAAATTATTCTAATTTATATATAGCTATTATGGAAATAAAATGCGATGAGAAAGCTGAGGGCGTTTGGGGCTGTTGGTATATGTCTGCCTGTGTCTGTGTGCCTCTGAGTGTCTTGCATGTTGTGATTGTATGAAAATTATGCTATGAAACATATATAAGTGCTAAGATTCGTTTAAATGGTCTTCGAAATGAAAAAATAGGCATATAAAATTTGCGGGATAAGAAAACTAATAATAAATTTGCATATCCCAATTGGCTTCCGCGGTTCGTGGATTGTGTCGTTTTGGGCTATTGAATTGAAGTGTCTATGCCGGAGAAACATTGTTGATGCACACCGCATGTCGCCCCTGATGACCTTGCTAAACCGTGAGTAGTTGGAAGGACCTATGGTGTCAATGTTTCGCCTTTGCGATTCTTGTCCGCGGAATGCGGTGGAAAGAAGTAAGGGCCGGATGACGCTCCTATTGAGAGTATAACCAAAAATACCAATAATCTATATAGTTAACTAATCAAAAAACTTTCTTACAAAATTATGGAAGCTCAAAAGCCTAATGCAGGTGCTGCACCTGCCAAAACTCAGAATCTCCACGACAGCGGTTCTAACGTTCGCGGTATCAAGAACGCTTTCCTCGTGATCATCGCATGTATGATTGTTGCCGTATGTCTCTTTATCTTCTGGTTCGGTGCTGATCAGCACTTTGATGAAGCCGGTCATCCTCAGGATCTTTGGGGTACTGTGTACAAAGGTGGCTTCATTGTGCCTATCCTTCAGACCCTCTTCCTTACTGTGATCGTCCTTTCTGTAGAACGTTGGATCGCTCTTTCTTCTGCAAAGGGTAAAGGTTCCATCACCAAATTTGTTGCCGGTGTTAAGGCTTGCCTCAAGAAGGGTGACATCGCCGGTGCACAGAAGCTTTGCTCTTCTCAGAAGGGTTCTGTAGCTGCTGTAGTAAGCGCAGCTCTCGTACGCTATGAGGAAATGGATAAGAATACAGTTCTTACTAAGGAACAGAAGATCGCTAACCTCCAGAAGGAAGTTGAGGAAGCTACAG
>CANPDS010000093.1 GCA_947573015.1 uncultured Muribaculum sp. | reverse complement strand
TTGGATATAAATCAGTTGGTTACGGATACGGTCTCGTAGTTTGACTGGGGTATGGTGTATCCGTCTCGGCGTGCTTCCTGACGGGTTTTTCTCATGCGTGCCTGAGCATCGCGCAGGTTCTTTTTAAGGCCAGTGTAATGCTGCCGCCAATATCCGTCGGCTGTTCCGGATACATCCTTGTCGCCTCTTTTTGTGCGTGTGCCCTGACGGGTGAGGCTTTCATAGAGGTCCTTGGCACGCGCTTCCCATCTGCGGTAATCGTTGAGATAGTAATCCTGAGAGCGTCGGCTTTGGCTTAATGATGAACTTGCACCTTCGTCACCGTAGGATTGATAATCCGGGACGGTATCGGCGTTTTCTATAGGCTGACCGCTTAATCCGGCTCCGAGACCACCAGTGAAACTGTTGCCACCAAATGCGGATATGCCTTGAGCAAGAGCGTTGAGCGAGTTGCTCAGACCCTGCCATTTCTCGCTTCGCTCCTGCGATTTAAGTCCTTGCAGGTTGGAGGCGGCTGTGCTGTTGCCATATCCTGCCGCTTTTTCATAAAATTTCTTTGCCGAAGCTTTGTCGCCTGCCTGCAGATAGATTACTCCAAGATTATTGTAGCAAGAACCGATAACTTTCCGGTCATCTTTTCCACATAGCTCCAGAGCCTTACCGTAGGCGGCTACTTTTTCTTCGGGCGTACCATCGGTGGCTACTGCCTCATTGTAGGCGAGTTCGCCGAGTGACGGATGTTCCTTTCCGGAGTAGTCCACCTTCGTCTCATAGCCCAGACGCGACACCGGTATCAATCCGTTTTTCTCGAAACTGGTGCCTATATTGTCATATGGGGTATTGCTGATGAGGCGTCCCCGTTGACCATCAAGAAGATAGTACATGCCATCGCGCTTTACGCTCACGACTTTGCTATCCTGGGAAGTGATCTCGATCTCTTCGTACTGTGGCGCCAGAATCTCATCGCCGAGGATGTTGACCAATCCCCACTCTTTGCCATTCCTTACCATGAACATGGCATCGCCTTCGCTATTGTATCCCCACATTTTAATTTCATCATATCCGTCAGCTGTCATCTGCTCACCATACATGTTGTGGAGATTGTATTTCTTGCTCCCGGCTTCGCGACTGAAAAAGTAGACGGAGTTATCGATGATTTCTGCAAAACGCCTGGTGGATAGAGGTTTGTAGTCGGCCCAATTTTCGAAATAGTAGGATGTAGTGGCAGTACGCTTGCCCTTGGCGGTTTTTGGCGCTGTGCGCTTCTCGCTCTTCACCGATACATAGTGTCTTTTGGTCGAAGGTGTCTCCGCTGCGTTTGCTGAGGATATAGCGGAGATGTTTTCAGAAGCCTGGGTTGCGTGGTTTCCGTTGACTTGTGCTATGAGATCGGTCATATCTCTGTCGAGACTTCCATCGGCGATCTGTGCTCCGAGAATCTTGGACAGATTTTTAGCGAGCGCTTTCACCGCTTTTTCTTCATTACCATATTTGGGTTCAAGCACATTCTTGCCGTTCATCAGGTAAATGCCAAATTTTTTGCCACGGTTGGGGCTTGCCACAAACAGATAGGTCTTAAGGCAACGGCTATAGTTGTTTTTTCTGATGGCGTCGTCGAGAGTGGTCAGATAATAGCTCGGCAGTAATGATACAGTGGATATGTAGGTAAGGCCTTCCGACACAAGGCTATTTCCTTGCGCATCGATAAACATTGTCTGCTTATTGGGGTAAGTCACAGTAAGAATATCGGCCCGCAGGGTAGTGTCGGGCGTTTCCACACATAAAGGATGGGTAGAAACGTTTTGGTATCCCTGAAAATTAAAGCGCTTCATTGATCCATCGTGCATATGGTACAGGCCGGATGTCTTATCGCGGGTAAAGATAAGTCCGTCCATGAGCATCAGATCCTTGTAAGGCTTGTCAAGCAGCATCTTTCCGTTAAGGTCATACAGACCGGCCATCCCATCTTTGTCGGTTATGACGAATATGCCATTCCAGTATCCGGAGGGTTCACCTTTAAATATAAAATCAGTGACCAGCCCTCCATATTGTGTCATGAATGCATAGTTGCGTCCATCGAAGCTGACGGCAGCAAGATCGCCAACAAATGGTGTGGCATCGCGGAACACAGGCAGGAGTTTCCACTCACCTTTTGAATCTTTATATCCCCATGCCCCCATAGGCGACTTACGTGGTCTCAGATCTGGATTCGCACATATTCCGGAAATTCCGGTCATGAATAGTAACAAAGACAGTATCAGGTGTCTCATCATTCTGTATTAATCAGTATTTATGTTGAGTCGTAAAATTAATAAAAATGAATAAGAGTTGATTAATAGTGTGTTGAAAAATAAATGTGAACACCCTCTTGGATTTCTTTTATTTTGATTTTATACCGGAGAGATTTTTCAAGGATTTTTCATACCTTTGCCGACGTAATGGTTTCCCATGTGATCGCCTCATATGGGGAAGTAAAAGGGAATCCGGTGAAAGTCCGGAACAGTACCCGCTGCTGTAAGTCCTAAGCTAAAGGCATGTTGCACGATGTCATTGGAGCTGATGCTCCGAGAAGACGCAACCTGACCGGGACAAGTCAGAAGACCTGCCATTGCCGTAACACATACAGACCAAAGTCTACGGGATTATGGACTTCGACTGACATTTCTTGCCCACAGCCTTGGGGTGAGGAATCATAGTTGACGATATTTACAAATGATATACTCCCGTATGCCTACAGTCTGTAGATATGCATACGGGAGTTTTTTGTCATGGGTATCCGTTACCTGCGGAAGCCGCCGATTCTCTCCGAGGAAATATGAAGCTGAAACTTTAATATTATATTATTTTATTGTCTGCCACTCCTGATGGTTGCCACAAGCTGTCGTGATGACGAGCTTGTGGGGCCTATGGAGTATAACATTGTGCCGTATGGTACTGCATCGTGCCGGCTGGGCTCCAATAGATGGAACTCAGCCGGCATGATGTTTAGAGAATGATTTGCAGGGTATCAGTCGTGGAGCGTTGTCTTTATCCAGCTGAACAGGTCGTCAAGGTTGTAATCTCCGGAGTGTGGACGGTTCCATGGAATAAAGAAATCGACATTCATGCCTGCATTCTGCAATTTTGTGGCAAGGTTTATAGGCACGAGGAATGAGGTGTCGCGGTCTTTGGCTCCATGGCGTATATACCAGTAGGATGCGACGGTCGATCGACCGGTTCCGATATAGTTCATGGGATTCATTATGTATACTCGGTGTCTCATGTCCTTGTCGAGTGTTGCCGATGGATTGTGCAGTCTGTGCTGAAGGCTGAAATCCGTGAAATTTGCCGCTTCACCTTCAGAGTTTGCAAATTCTTTGTTCTCAGGGGATGGTGTGTCGATCAGTACTCCCATCTGGTCGAATGCCGGCGGAGTCTTCAGCGGTGTGACTGCAGCAACATAATTGAGATATTTGTCGAGGTCAAGACCTGTCACAAAATCGGAAGTTTTGTTGAAGCGCGGCATATTGCCCGGGCCGAACGATGGAGCTTGCCGTGTATCGCCCATTGTGCGTGGCTGCAGTGGGCGCATGTCATTACGTATGCCCGGCGCAGCACCCATGGGTCCGTTATTGTCCTGATAAAAAGTGAAACCTATAGTGTCGGGAATCTCACATCCTTCCTGCAGAGCCCTATGAGCAGATTCGATAAGGAATTGGCTTATATAGGCTTTGTAGTTTTCAGCGTTCAATGGTGTGCCGTCTTTCTCTATCAGACCGAGTGAGTTGATATATGCCGGACATTCAGCGGCGAGTTCATCTGATATTTTGATCTGCGCCTCAGTCAGGTCACGAACACCAGTATTTGTGCATCCGTATAGCCATTCATACTCCATGTCGGCATGGTTCAGATCGGTAATCGGGCAATAGCATATCGAGGCATATACATCGTCGCGAGTGTCGGCTGCGCCCATTTTTTTCAACAAAGATTCGTAATCGTTGCTGTTGCCTGTCGCTCCGAGCAGCGACGACATGGCGCCTCCCGCGCTTGTTCCGTCGGTAAATATCAGTTCTGATTCACCTGGTATCAGATCGTCATTGTAGCGCAGGTAGCGCACGGCGGCCTTAAGGTCGAGCAGTCCGTTGGGCGCTATGCCGGTGTATATTGTTTTTCCGTTCCGATCAATGGTCGAGTTGTTGCCTCTCGATCCCGGTATGCACACTACGTATCCCTCTTTCAGCGCTCGTCCGGTGGCGTCGGAAGGCGATGGACTTTTGGCCGTTGAGGCGGCATAACCACCTACATATGTGCGCAACAGGATGGGCACGCGTGGTATTTCTGCCAATTCGTCAGGCACGTATATGTTGAGTGTCTGATATGTGGAATCCTCGACAATTGTTACATAATATATACCTTCGTAGGCCTTGTAAGACAGCTTTTGTCCGTCGGGCATCGTCAGTGTCTGTCGGGTAAATTTATCCGGATTAAACCGGAGGGCATCCGGTGAGGCCATTGAGGCTAATGTACCTGCACATAAGATAAGTGCGGATGTAAATATTTTATTATTCATGATTGCTTACTTATCAGGTTTTGTATAACGTCACTCATGTTTTCGGTGAATGCGATGGTGCGTGATGCGGTTTCTTTCGGACCGTCGGGATATTCGCTGTTCAATCGTATCAAAGTGGCCTTGGGGTTATGATACGTGATCTGTTCGAACGGGAAACGGATGATGGTAGGTGTGTTGAACCCGATGCCGAGTTCAATCAGCACAACCCGTTTGTTTTCGGCATATTCCGTGATGAAATCCTCATATCGTTGAGCCGCTTTTTCCCACTCGCTGTCCTGAACGAAATATCTGTTCTTGCGTACATGCACATCCATGTTTCCACCGCATACCGGGCATGTGGGGATATATTTTTTATCTACGGTGAGGTCATGGGAGTTTTGCAATATCTGCCTTACAGTCTCCTTGTCGGAATAGAGAGTTGGATGGCATCCTACCGCGCATTGCATCATTCCGTAATCGCCCTGTACCTCGAATATCTTATCGGGATTGAACCCCGCTTTGCGGAATTGCGCATCGACATTTGTTGTGATGACAAAATAGTTCTTATCCTTAACGAGAGTGAACAGCTCCTTGTAAAGAGGGAACGCTTCGGGACGGAATCTGGCATAATCGATATGTCGGGCCCAGCGTGCCCAACGTTCTTCTTCTGTGGGAAATTCGTAGAAACTTGAGGAATAAAGATCGGGAAAGCCGTATCTGCTGATATAATCAGCAAATTCTTTCTTGAACTTTGGTCCGGAGTAATCAAGACCGGCAGCTGCGGATAGTCCGGCACCGGCTCCTACAACGATATAATCTGTGTCGGCGATGCATTTTGCCGCCAAAGCCAACCTGTCATTAAAATCACTCATATCTTAACAGCTTCTTATAAAGTGTGTAGTCATGATCCTTGAAAACATTGAATACAACCGCATCGATGGTGCTCCCGGGGTGATTTTGGAGATAAGACCTTACGGTAGTCACCGCAATATCGGCTGCCTTATCCTGAGGGAAATGGAACTCTCCGGTAGATATGCAGCAGAAGGCAATCGAGTGGAGTGACTTTTCTTCGGCAAGAGATAGACAGTTGGTGTAGCATTCGGAGAGCAGACGGTCATCCTCCTGTGTAGGCTGCTGGCCGTAGACAATTGGTCCGACGGTATGTATCACCCATTTTGCCGGCAGATTGTAGCCATGGGTTATTTTGGCTTGTCCGGTATGCTCGTCGTGGCCTTGTCGCTGCATTATCCGTTCGCATTCCTCGCGTAGTTGCATGCCTGCGGCAGAGTGTATGGCATTGTCGATACATTTATGCAACGGAATAAAGCATCCTAACAATCGAGAGTTGGCGGCATTTACAATTGCATCGACCTGCAGGCGAGTAATGTCGCCTTGCCATAGCCGCAGGCGTGGATATGCCGGAGATGGGAGGATTGACTCAAGAGTCACCACACCCTTTTCATCGCGTTGTGCCGAAAGCTCCTCATCCTGTAGCCTGCGTGTCGTGTCATCTATCGGTTGAGGACTGCGCACATTCATAAGCGCACGCAGCAGATCGCGCTTCTCACTAATGGATGCGGGTATGGATATATGAGAAAACTCCGGACGCTCATTCAACAGCGTCCGAAGCAACGTATCTAATCTTTCATTCTCAGAAATCATAATGAATCAGAGTTGGAGGGGTTGTGCGCAGATCAAAATAATCTGCCGATTCTGGCTGTATCCTCAGATATGCTAAATCGGTGTAGGATTTGTATAGATGAGGCAACACCGGATTGGTGTTGAATATCTCACGTTGGATTTCATCCGGGATGTTGAAGTCGATTGTTCCCGACATGCGTGCGAATGAAGCCCCCTTTAGATCCAGAATGGCTACCTGTGGATTTTGTTTCAGCTGTGCATATACCTCTTTGGCGGGTGATGTGGCGAAATAAATGTTGTTGCCATCGATCTTCATGATCTGAAAGATGCGGAGATGAGGTTTCCCGTCGACAGAGGTGGCGAAGGCCACCTCTTTATTTTTCTTGAATATCTCTAAAAGTTTTTCATCCATAATTGTTGTAAGTGTCTGTATAAAAATAATTCAGCAACTACTTAGAAACTGTTTAAAATTTATTTCACTTTGCTTTTGAGCGTCTTATCGATGCTATTTTGCCCGTTCTTCAGTCATGTAGCTACTGCTACATTCCCATCAAATAAATTTAAACAGTTTCTTAATCAGTAGCCGATAGTGAAACGTTCTTTGTGATGGGCAGGGTTGGCGAGCTCATCGACCATTGCCTTTGCATAATCCTCAACAGAGATGAAGCTATTGCCATCTTTATCGAAAATCATATCATCCTTGCCGAGACGATAGACGCCTGTACGTTTTCCGGGGCCCTTGGCACCCATGTCGCCGAGATTGCCGGCCGGCGAGAAGAATACCCAGTCGATATCTTTCTCCGGCATCAGTGTGTTCAGATAAAATTCGCCAAGAGATTTCACACCCGGAAGCCATTCGGCGGGCAGAGTGCCGGTATCTACAAGGCGCACGCCGGGCTTTACGAAAAGGGTTCCCGCTCCACCGACTATGAGCAGACGTTTCACTCCGGCTTTCTTAGCGGCTTCCAGAATCTTTGGGTAGTTTGTAAGCGTCTCCTGATATATGTTTGGATTGGCCCATCCGGGGTTGTAGGCGCTGATCACATTGTCAAATCCTGAGAGATCTTTTTCAAGGCTCTTCTCATCCGCAACATCGACTTTCTTTACTGTCAGATTGGGATTCTGAATCTTGATTTTATCGGGATTGTTTACAAGGGCTTCTACCTGGAAACCTCGGTTGAGGAGTTCGTTGAGAATGGCCGAGCCAACGAAACCGCTCGCGCCGATAAGTGCAACTTTTGTATTCATATGTATATAATTTTTATTTTTTTATTATTGTATTGGATTGTCATTCAATATTACTATACTTTATATACCTCTAATATAGAGAAAAAGTTTTTTCTTGGGTATCGTGATAATCTGCTACAGTAACTTTCATGGCGGTTAGTAATGTTGATTTTCAGGATGGTTTGTCCAGTGGCTCAAGTGAGGTTTTAATGCTTATTAACTTGCTTTGATGCTGCGATTTTTGTGGCTTTCCGATGTATTCAGGCGTGTCGTTTGATGTGGGTAAGAGGGTGTTTAAAAATAATTACTTACTTTTGTGGAGTAATTATAAGTAAAATAGAATGGAGCGCAATTTTAATAAAAACGAGTTATATCCCGATTGTCCTATCCGCAATATTCTTAATCGAATAAGTGACAAATGGACTTTGCTGGTGCTATATACGTTGAATGGACATGAAGCAATGCGTTTCCGTGATCTGTCGGCAGAGCTGCCCGATATTTCCCAAAAGATGCTTGTGCTGACATTGCGCACGCTTGAGTCGGATGGATTCGTTCAGCGCAAGGTATATGCCGAGGTGCCTCCGCGTGTTGAATATATGCTCACTGCGCGTGCCCATTCACTATTCCCGATAATAAACCAATTGATCCAATGGGCTAAGGAGCATATGGATGAGATATTGCTTGACCGAACGAAAGCTATGTCGTCGAAAGAAAGATAAGAGCCAGCTTAATAGGCAATAAATAAGTATCGCAGGATTGCATTAAACGTAAATCAGAGCCACCTGTAGTCAGCATTACCTGGCTATCAGTGGCTCTGATTTACGCTTAAGTTATAGAGGTTAGTTAGTTTTCTGCGTAGAGGGCTTCGGCGAGTTCCTTCACACCATCTTTGCCCGGAAGATCAGGATATGTTTCGATCAGTGCGGCAGAGAATGATTCGGCATCTGAGTTGTTGTTGCGTAGCTCTTTTATTGTGTTGAGATAAGCGATTCTGAACTTTACGTCGTCGGCAGTAGCAGGCGCTCCATGGCCACCTACAAATACCGAGGCACCGGTTGACAGTATCTTCTCGAGTTCGGCGATACGGTCGTCAACACCTTGCATTGTTGCCGCATAAAGTTTGTTGATATGAGCCTTTTCTGGAGCCCAGTGAGAGTATACGGCATCTTTGCCAATCAGGATGTCGGCTCCAGGGAAATCATTTGCGGCTCCTTTATAGAATGTGAAAGGCACGCCGGCAAAGGTGACTATGGAATCGAACGGAACTTCAACTGTCGCACCTGTGGGGAGTGGCTCGATAGCATCGCCATATACTTCGGCAAAATGATTCATCATGCCGCTGTAAGCGGGAGCTTTCACTACCTCAGGCATGCCTTCTGGCATTATAATCTCTTCATTGCCAGTATTTCCGAGATGGAAGTCGGCAATGCGCTTTGCAACTGGTTTTTCCAGCGAGGCAAGATATTGGTCGAATGTCTGGG
>CANPDS010000092.1 GCA_947573015.1 uncultured Muribaculum sp. | reverse complement strand
CTGTTTTATTGTGTACATTATTAGTTACGCCGTCAAGCGCCGGAGCCAAACAATCGTGCTCCGATTCGTAATGGCGCGGCAAAGTTAAGCATTAATATTCAGTCGGCCAAACTTTTTTGCGCCAAAAATAACCGTGAGATCAGTTGATTATTCAAACTCGATGAGCGGCTGATCGGTGGCTACCACCTGGTCTACTGCCACGAGCACGCGTTTTACGGTGCCGTTGTTTTCAGCAGCAAGGTCGTTTTCCATCTTCATGGCCTCGTATACCATCACTGTCTGGCCGTAAGCAACCTTATCGCCAGGCTTTACATTGATGCTTACGATGCGGCCACCCATGGGTGCGTTGAGAGTCGGACCGGTGACCGGCTCAGCAGCCTGAGCTGGAGCTGCTTTTTCTTCGGCCTTTGGTGCAGCGGCAGCCTGTGTCTTTTCCCACTCTTCGGCGCGGCGTTTGCGGAGGAATCCGTTGGCCACGGTTGGAAGCAGTTCAAGAAGCAGATACTCCTCCTGGTTAGAAGCGAGCTTCACGCCACCCATATCCTCAAGAGTTGGGTTTTCGGGCTTCTTATATTTGCTCACATCGTAGGGAGTCTCTACCGGAGTGCCGGCGATCTTCTCGCGGAATGCAGGATCTACAGCTACCGGAGTATGGCCATACTCGCCCTTTACGAGCGAGATAAACTGGTTGGATGGGTTGCTGTAGTCGGGGTTGCCTTTCTTGCGGTCGAGGGCCACGCTTACAGCCTGGCTACCTACGATCTGGCTGGTGGGGGTAACGAGAGGCACCAGGCCTGCGTCGCGGCGCACCTTGGGTATCAGGCGCATAGCATCGTCGAGCAGATCGCTTGCACCAAGAGCCTTGAGCTGTGCCACCATGTTGGAGTACATGCCGCCGGGCACCTCGGCATCCTTCACGAGAAGGTTGGGCTTGGGGAATCCGAAATAGTCCTCGATAGCATGGCATGCATCGAGCAGGGCCTCTTCGTCGTTGGCTTTCGCGGCAGCGATGGCACGGTCGAACTGGGCGTCGATCTCTGCGGGAAGCTTGTCGGCCAGCGGATCGAATGCTTTTGGGAAATGGTCCTTGTTGAGGTCGAATGCGGCGAGCTGCTTGCGCACGTCGTAGAGTTCGGCGCGGATCTTGCCCACGGCTTCCATGTTTGCCTCAACCTCGATGCCGAGCTTCTGGCAGAACACGTAGATGAGCTCGATGGCGGGAGCGGCCGAGCCTTCGCCAAACCACCATATGTTTGTGTCGAGTATGTCGACGCCGTTGATGATGGCCACAAGCGACGATGCCAGACCATAGCCAGGGGTACAGTGGGTATGGAAATCGACCGGCACGGTTACGGCAGCTTTCAGCTTAGGCATGAGCGATGCGATGCGTGCTGGGTTTACAAGGCCGGCCATATCCTTGAGGGTGATGATCTTGGCTCCGTAAGCCTCCATGGCCTTGGCCTTGCTTACGAAGTAGTCGTCGGTAAATATCTTTTCGGGAGCGGGAGCCACTTCAGGCTTTTTGCCGAACAGGCGTGCGAAGAAGCCGGGCTTCTCGGCAGGCTCTGCAGGTGCTTCTTCCTTAGGATCGACAGTATAGCATACGGCGCCGTCGGCGATACCGCCAAGCTCGTTGATCATGCGTATCGATTCCTTCACGTTGTCAAGGTCGTTGAGGGCATCAAAGATACGCATCACGTTTAGGCCATTCTTGATAGCCTCTTTGTAGAAGCCTTCGAGCACTGTGTCGGGGTAGGGTACATAGCCGAAGAGATTGCGGCCACGTGAGAGGGCCGACAGCAGTGAGTGGCCTTTCATGGCCTTCGAGCATATGCGCAGACGCTCCCAGGGAGATTCGTCGAGATAGCGCATTACGGAGTCGGGGACTGCGCCTCCCCATACTTCCATTATATAAAAATTGGCGCCCTCATAGAGTGGGAGCAGACGGTCGATGCACGACTGAGGCATGCGGGTCGCGAAAAGAGACTGCTGTCCGTCGCGCAGCGTTAGGTCTCTGATTTTAAGCTTACGATTTGCCATAATTTATGTTGGTTTATGTGGCGGTTACATAGCTCGACGCCTTACCCTGCGAGTAATTTGTCATTAAATGCATTTATTGCGAATCTTCTGATTCACAGTGGATTACAACTTGCTATAAACCAGATTGCAAAATTACAAATTTTTATTGGAAATCAGCTTTTTTTTTGCCAAAAAAACACTGTTGCCTTCAAGCGCGTTTTCACCACTCTTTAAATGCTTTTACGCTATACATTTTTGGTCTCTGCTGTCGCTTTGATCTCGCTGGAACAATGGGTACGGATAAGCCGTGATACGGATGGTGGTATTATCTTCGCAAACGGCGCAGGAGCCACAACAGAGCGATTGCAGCGGCCCCGGCTCCGATGGCAATGCGCCGCCATATGTTTGTGCGGTCTGACGTTGTCGGCTGAGCCGGTATGACTACGGTCACTGTGTCGGTGCGTTCCATGAGCAGTGTGTCGCGCAGCGTTGATGTGCGGTATACGGTGCGTTCGCGCGTATGGTATACAGTGTCGCCGCGAGGCTCCACCACCACGCTGTCGAGCACCACGAGAGTATCGGTGCGTGCGCTCGCTGCATGGGTGGTGGAGGTGTGGGCTGTGGGCATATACACTGTTCGCGTGCATGCCCATAGGGCCAGCGGCATGAGGAGAGGGAGAAACTGTGTGTGTTTCATAGCAATAGTTTATTGTGATTGGTTTGTAGATCCCGGAGGAGACGGAGTATTCAGAACACTACGGGATATCTGAGTTTACAGTTTGCGTCGTCGCAGATATGCCATGAATGTGTCGAGAAGATCGCGCAGGGCCAGCAGTTGTCCCTGCTGTTGGCTTTCATAGAGTGAAGCAGAGGTGGTGGCCGACGGCGTCTGGCCACGCAGGGCATCGCCTACGCCGCTCACCTCACGCATCAGGCGCAGCTGTGTGTCGAGCATCTGTTGCGTGCCCACGGTATTTACCGATGTCATCACCTGCTGCGGACCTGGCACACCGGCTTCTGGCCTGTACACTACTATTCCGTCAGGCTCGCGCATCTTTTCGGCCACCATCGAGGCCGGCATCTGTGCCGAAAACTGATTTTCGGGAAATAGCACTACTCCTTTCGCCGCCTGCGACAGCATCCGGTCGTTGAGGGTCATCAGCCAGTTGATGTTGTGCTGCTGGTCGATTATATCTTCCACGAAAGAATGCACCTCGCCGTCGATCATCGGATAGAAACACATGGCATAAGGATGATGCTGCGCAGCTATTGTATCAAGCACTCGGCCGTCAGTGGTCATATAGCGGCACACCCATTGCACCTCGATCGACAGCCGCCATTGCAGGGGTGCCTCGCCGCGGCGTTCGCGCTTGCGGTTGGTGGCCCGCAGACGTTTTTCGGCATCGGCATCAGTAATTGTCAGAGAGCCTGTAAGCGGATCGTGCACACGCAACCTACGGCGGCATTCGCGGCTCCAGATCTCGAACACCCTCAATGTTGCCGGGCGCTCCGATGAGTCGAACGAGATGGTGTCGTCGGCGCTTTCACCGATTCTCGGGAGCACAGCCTCCGGCGACATATCGGCTGCATGGCGACGGTATGCGGCACGGAGCATCTGCATCCTGCCGGCATCGCCATGGGCGAATCGCTCGATTAGCGCCGAGAGCGACATGTCGTGAAGCTCGCCCATCAGTTCGGAACCTTTTCCGTCGGCATTTTGAAGACGGTCGATGAAGAAACGAGCCGGACTCACTGGCGTTATCACGCCGTTGTATATGCGCTGTATGGCGCAGCCGGAGATGAGAAACTCCTGAAAGGTGGCTGCATCGGTGTCGACCGTGGCCGATAGCGCCGCCGATTGTGCGGCGCTATCGCGGAAACATCCGGTGATGGTCTTCACCAGTTGCCGTATGATGTTGTTGGTCACGGGCATATAGCCGTTGGCTATCAGATGGTCTCGCTCTGTGCTCACAGAACCGTTGTCGAGCACACAAGGATCGTGCCATTGGCGTCCGAAAGTGTAGCGCTTGTAGCGCAGACGCCTTCCTCTGAGGGTGGCGCATGCTTCCCAGGCAGCGCGTGCCCGGGAGAGTAATGTGTCGTTCATAGTTTATTCAATATAATGATTGTATGGTGGATAAGGCGCGCTCGTCAATATGGTACATATCGGGCGTGTCGACGATGGCGGTGCATTCCAGCGGTATCAGCGATGCCTCTGGCGCAGGATTGAATATCCTTACAGTAGTGCCGTCGACAACGGCCACCGGCGAGCGATGGTCGGAGCGCTGACGCCCGGAAAGCTGTAGCGATGCTCCCGGAGCCGAGGCGTCATGGATGATCAGTGCCCCTGACGGCCACCCTTCCAATCTGAGGCTCGACAGTCGTATCGCGTTTTTGGGCAGGCTGAACCATCCCGATCCGTCAGAGGCGTTCTGGATGCTGATCTCTCCGGCAATGTCCACCGGAGCCAGTAGCTCCGGCGGTGCATTGTGAATGAGATCTACATACCATGTCCGCATTCTGGCCAGCAGATGTGTCTCTATATCAAGACCATCGTAGATAGTGATGGTGCAGTGGGCGTTGGCTGCATCGGGAAGTGCACGCAGTCGCCATTCTGCCATCATTTCATCTTTGGTGAGATGCAGGGCTGACATGATTTGCAGGTATCAGATGTGTTACGAACGTTTTGCCACGAGACGCATGTGGGCCTCCGGATAGCGGAGCACCAGGCAGGAGGCCTCCGTTAGCACCACGGCGTCGCTGTTGCGCTGTCCGCTTTTCTTAAGGTCGAGCTGCATGGCCGAGAAGGGTATTCTCACATATTTCTGTAGATATTCGGGGTCGATGATCATTCCGTCGCCCTCATGTCCGCAGAGATCGAAGGTCTCGCTGTGTACCACATAGAGAGTTCCGAAGTTTGTGGAGATTACCTTGAGGTTGAGGCCCCAGTGTATCTCAGTCTCCACCGATCCAACCTGCTTTATGGTTGAGCCGGCCGAAGGGGTGGCGAGCGACTTTACGCACTTCGAGCCGCCGATAAGCACCTTGCGCGAGGCCCCTCCATGGCCGGTGAATGCCTGCCGGCACAGTTCGATGAATATCGTGGAGTCGATGTTGCCCGGAAGTTCAAACTCTTTTGCCGCCTGATGCCATATACCCTCAGTGAAGTATGTGTTGCCATTCTCGCCGGCGATCTTGCGCTTTGATCCGAACAGGAAATTGCGCTCCATGCCCAGACGCATGTCGATGATGGCTGCTTCCTGCTGGTCGGTGAATGACACTTCGGCTTGCTTTAGGCCTCCGCTGAGCAGCGATCCGAGTTCGACCTGCGACTTGAAGATCTGGCAGAAATTGTTTTGAGAGCGTGGTATGAAGGTGGTCTGCGGAGTTTGCACATCGAGCTCGGCGGCTGCCCGACCCATTCTCACTATTGTGTTGTCGCCAGTCTGGTCGGTGGGATTGAAGTTGGCGTCAGGGCCGATGTATGTGCATATTACATCCTTGCCGCTGACTCCTGTCACATAGAATGTATGAGGCTTTCCGTCGGCCATAGGGCCTGTCAGCAATATTGTGTCGGTGATTGCGAATGCCTTGACTTCCTGCTTCGACGGTAGGGTGAATGTGCATTCGCTGCCGTCGGAGGTGAAGGATGTGACAGGTGATGACATAGGCCGGTTGTCAACGGCAAAATATTGCACTTCCATCGAGGCTGTGCTGCGGGCGCGTGCCGAGCGTGATATCTGGTCGATGGGTGTCGACATGGGGCGTATCTTCAAAAGGCGCTTGTCGATGTCGGGAAGCAGAAAGCCGTTGTCGATTGTTTCTACTGTCGCTGCGGTGAGCGGGCCACCAACCATATGGTTGGCATGGGTTGTTGTGATTGTTTCCATAGTTGGAATTGATTAAAATAAAAAAAATGGGGTTTGTTGTAAATTTGCAATTCGATTGTGGTTAGTCCCACACCGAATATGGTGCCGGGAGAAAGAAAGGATCGGGGGTGATGGGTGAGCCATTCTGCCCTTCGGGATATGGCTCTTCACCCTCGTCGGGCTGTCGCATTATTTTTGCGGCTTTCTCGTTGAGTCCCTGCAGATAACCACGCAGATATGCGCGTTCGGTGTCGCGTGGATCATTGTCTGCGATAGGCTGGATGCCGCTTGTGACGCCTGGTTCGGGATTGGGTGGAGTTGGTGTGATGGATGGTGGGCCCGGTGGAGTGTGTGGCTCCACCGCTGGCGATGGTGTCGTGTTCATAGTTGACATTAAGTTGAAAGGTTAATAAAATGGGTTGATTGTTAAAACGACTTGTGTCGGGGTGTTTGTTTTGTCTTTATGACATTGCAAAGATATGATTGAAATTTTGAATCTCCAAATATTTTTGACAATTATTTTTACAATATTTTTATTGTTGAAATGCAATCGAAAGGCTATCAGGTTTTTAGGGCTTGTGTATTGCTAATCTCGACGAAAAATCATATCTTTGTGGAGATAATACATCCCTAACTCTACCGATATGAACGTAGTAGACCGCTTTTTACAGTATGTGAAGTTCGACACCCAGAGCGACGAACTCACCAATCTGTGGCCCTCCACTCCGGGACAGATGATTTTTGCCCAGCATCTTGAGCAGGAATTGATCAAGATGGGCCTCGAAGATATCAGCCTTGACGATAACGGTTATCTGATGGCTACGTTGCCGGCAAACACCGACAAACCTGTGCCTACCGTAGGCTTTATCGCGCATCTCGACACATCCCCCGATATGAGCGGACGCCACGTAAGTCCCCGCATCATCGAGGATTACGACGGACAGCCGGTGACACTCAATGCCGAGCTTGGCATCGTGCTGAGCCCGAGAGAATTTCCCGAGCTCGACCACTATAAGGGTCAGGCTCTGATTGTTACTGACGGTACCACACTGCTCGGTGCCGACGACAAGGCCGGTATCGCCGAAATCATAACCGCCGTGGCCTACATGCAGGCACATCCTGAAATCAAGCATGGCAAGATACGCATAGCCTTCAATCCCGACGAGGAGATCGGACAGGGTGCGCACAAATTCGACGTGGAGAAGTTTGGAGCCGACTGGGCCTATACCATGGATGGTGGCGAGATCGGCGAGCTCGAGTATGAGAACTTCAACGCTGCTGTGGCCAAGGTGACATTCACCGGACGCAACGTACATCCCGGCTACGCCAAACACAAGATGATCAACTCGCAGCGTATCGCCAACCAGTTTATGTCGATGCTACCTCGATGGGAGACCCCCGAGCACACCGAAGGCTACGAAGGATTCTACCATCTCATAGCCACCGAAGGCAATGTCGAGAAAACCACAATCACATATATTATACGCGATCATGACCGCGATCGCTTCGAGCGCCGCAAGAAAGAGCTTGAGCATCTCGTGCGCAAGGTCAACAGCGAGTTTCCCAACTGTGCTTCCATCGAGATCAAGGATCAATACTACAACATGCGCGAGAAGATCGAGCCTGTGAAGTATGTGGTGGATTTTGCCGAGGAGGCTATGCGCAATGTAGGCGTGACACCCCACGTGGTGCCTATCCGTGGTGGAACAGACGGAGCACAGCTGTCATTCAAAGGCCTGCCGTGCCCGAATATCTTTGCCGGAGGCCTCAATTTCCACGGACGCTATGAGTTTGTGCCCATCCCTTCGATGGAGAAGGCTACTCAGGTAATCGTGGAGATAGCACGCCTCGTGGCTGAAAAGCAAGATTAACAAGCTCTAACGGGCTGAAATGCATTCATTGCCAACACTGATCGTCGTCACCGGACCGACCGGGTCCGGTAAGACGGCGCTTTCCATAGAGCTGGCCGAGAGGCTGGGATGCGATATCATCTCGGCCGACTCGCGCCAGCTTTTCCGCGATATACCCATCGGCACAGCCGCTCCTACCGCCGATGAGCTTGCGCGTGTGCGCCATCATTTCATAGCTATGCTCGGGCTTGATGAATACTATAGCGCCGCACGCTATGAGGAAGATGTAATGGCGCTTCTGCCAACGTTGTTCGCCCGCGACGGATGTGCTGTGATGTGTGGTGGTTCGATGATGTATGTCGATGCCGTATGCCGGGGCATAGATCAGCTCCCCACCATATCGCCGCAGGTGCGTGCCGATATCCTCGCGCTATATGAGAGGGAAGGGCTGGAGGGACTGCGAGCCACCTTGCGCAATCTTGATCCCGACTATCTTGCTACCGCTGATCTGAGCAATCATCGCCGCCTGATACATGCCATAGAGATATCAATCGAGGCCGGACAGCCATACTCCACACTCCGTGTGGGAGCGGTGAAGGAGCGTCCGTTCCGTATCGTGAAGATGATGATAGACTATCCGTGGGAGGAGCTTTTCAACAGGATAAACCGGCGTGTTGATGCCATGCTCGCAGCCGGAATGCTTGATGAGGCACGGCGTGTATATCCGTTGCGCCATCTCAACTCGCTCAATACCGTTGGCTACAAGGAGTTGTTTGCCTACTTCGACGGGACCATGGACTATGCCACCGCAGTGGCGCGCATTGCCAAAAACACACGTGTATATGCCAAGAAGCAGCTTACATGGCTGCGCCGCGATACCGACCTCCACCGTCTCGATCCCTCCCGGACCCTCCTGCCTCAAGCCCTCCAACTCCTCTGAGTTCTCCGAAATTATCTGATATCGCCGAGTGCTCCGAGATATCAGAGTTATCGGATTTTTCCCTGCCTTGATGTCGATAAATCGCCTTTGAAATATTTGTCTATTTAAATAAAATTATGCAATTTTGCCAAACAGACATTGTTTGTCACTTCTCTCTGTATTCGACTATAAACCAACTAACTATAATTATCACAACATGAGCAAGAAATTTATCTGCACAGTATGCGGCTACGTTCACGAAGGTGACGCAGCTCCC
>CANPDS010000091.1 GCA_947573015.1 uncultured Muribaculum sp. | reverse complement strand
TACAGATTTCTGTCATTACCACATATATATCATGTCACTCCGGACTTACATATATTTTACAATGTTGCTCCTTACATCGGTGATACCTGCCGGTTGCTCAATGGTACACGATGATCTTGATCCGTGTCCGTCAGGCGTCGATCTTGAGTTTGTCTACGACTATAATATTCAGCGGGCCGATATGTTTTCTGACCATGTGGGAGGTATTACTGTGTATGTATTTGATGAAAATGGCAATTTCCTTATGCAGCAGGAGGAGGCCAACTCGGATGTGGCTTCTCCTTTGGCCAGTCATGCTTACCGTATGCATCTTGATATTGCCCCCGGGAAATATCAGTTTATTGCCATAGCCCATCAGAAAAGTCATGAGGAGTGTCTCGCAGCACCCGGTGCTAAATACCGTCGTACACAAATGATCTCGGGAACCCATTCCCGTCCGGATCTTAATGTGATTCTTGATCGTGACGGAGGTAGGGTGGCTCATCAGGGGGTGCCCCTCGATACTCTTTGGCATGGTATGGGCACAGAACTTCTTGAAGTGAAAGATATGCAGGCAGCCACGCAGAAGATATCGCTTGTGCGCGACACAAAGGAACTGACAATAAGCCTTCATCAGCTTGATGCTCCGGCTGATATTGATATCTCTGACTATGAAATAACTATTACTGCCGATAATGGCCATATCGCACACGATAATTCGTTGATTCCCGATGAGGTGCTTACCTATACCCCCTATGCAGTGTGGAATACAGAATTTACTTCGGAAGGCTCACGCAGTACATCGGATGAGGTGGTTGTGCTTGAGCGCACGGCTCATGCTGCCCTCAGTTTCAACCGGGTGATACACTATCCGCTCATGTCGGATAATGATAAAAACGCTATGCTCTCCATTCGCCATATACCTTCCGGACGTATGGTGGCGCAGATAAATCTTCCTGACTATCTGGCGCAGGGCCGTGGTGCATTTGAGTATTATAATTATACTCCTCAGGAGTTTCTTGACCGCGAGCATGATTATAAACTCGACTTTTTCCTGCGTGGTGATACCTGGGAGTATGTGAATCTATCCATATCCATAGCGGCATGGGCGAAACATATACAGAACGTAACGTTTAATTAAACTTGTAGGTCGGTATGGTGTATCTGCGCAATCTTGTCTATCTCACATTGTTGGGAGTGGTGCTGTCGCTTTGTGGATGTACGGCCGTGGAGGAGCCCGATATATGTGCCTCTTCGCCCGGAAGCATTACGTTGGCTCTTATAGCCGGAGGCACTTCTTCGCGTGCCGGTATTGTGGGTTCGCCCGACGAGCTGTCGCCGGCAACTGATGAGGAGCGACGCATCGCAGATCTGCGTTACTTCATCTTCCCGGTAGGAGAGGAGGGCGCCGTACGTAGCGGACGTCTCACTCCGCCTCCATCGGCAGCTGAGAGCGCTGAGGAGAAATATAAGGAATATCGTATTGATAATATTCCGGTAGGCCGTTATAGGGTATATGTTGTGGCTAATGTCCCGGAATGTGCCGGAGCTACTACTGAAGCCGGATTGCGTGGCATTGTGCTCAATCATGGAGCCGACGCTCTGCCTGAGGTAGGCAATCTGCCGATGGTCTACGAACCGCTTGAAGATACGGTGGTCGGTGAACAGGGAGGAATGGTGATTGCCAATATGCATTTCACATGTGTGAAGATCCGGTATAATATTATTTTTGACGAGGATTCAAAGAATGCATTTGGACGTTCCGGACTGATGATCACTTCGGTGTCAGGGCATAAACTGACATCGCAGACGCCGCTTGTGCTCCCGGCGCGGATGGATGCCATGCACTGGAGCGGTGGCACATTTGATGCCTCGCTTCCCCTCGGCCGCTACTTTGGCGTGTGGACGCGCAATGATAACCCTTCGGCTGACGGCGATGTGATAATGGCTGGTAACGCCGCTCCCGCACACTATACCGATCCATGGCTTTATCAAGGCACTTTGTATCTACCCGAGCGATATGCCTCCTCGGCCGACGAGGAGTCGGTGCTTACCGTGGAGGGTTCGATTGTGGATGCGTCTTATTCACCTAATGCTGACGGTACGGTGTCTACGGCACCTGTAGGGTCTGTAGCCGCATATACTATACCTTTAGGGCATAATGATGCCGGAGATGGCGCGTTGCATATGCCTCGGGGTACTTACTACGAGATAATCGCCCACATAGCATCGCGGGATGTAACCGAGTTGCAGGCTGAAGTGCTTGTGCGCGACTGGCATCCCGTGCGTATGGCTGATTTCGGACATACTGTGCTGATTGTTGACAAGACGCGTGCATCGGTGACATCGCTCGACAATGATTCGATAGGCTATCTCTCCAATGCTTCGGAGGTGGAGCTTGGATGTGATGAGCTCTTGGAAGGAAAGCCTGTGATTGTGCTCTCCGAACATGATGTAGAAAAACATGTAATTACATTTGGCATCAATCCGGCTATCCCTATCGGTGCATTTAAAGAAGGGTCGGCATTCCCTCCGCGTGGTACCACCCGGATATGGCTTCAGGCGAATAACATGCGTAAATATCTTGATGTGGACTATGAGGTGACACCCCTTTTCGAGGTCACGCCTGTGTCGGCTGAGATATTCTGGCTTGAGGATGCTGATGAGCATCCTACGTATACCAAAATATTCAGTTACCGCACGAATCTCGGCGGCATACGTGGGCTGGGGCTTGACATGCAGGATTATATTCATGTGCAAGGCAATTCGCAGGTACATATGAGGTGTGAGAATCCAGACGCGGCTATAGGTACTTTTGCTGTGACTGCAGAGAAAAATCCGGTAACTACTACCGATCATATGTTTACGGTAGCGCCTGCTGATGCAGGCTATGTGTCAATGGCATGTGCGGTGACTGTTACAGTAAAGCCACCTGTCGGGGATTATCGCGTGCATTTCCGTGCCATAAATGATCGTCAGGGCGCGATCGACTGGTGGGTAGCCGAATACAATGATAATCTGTTGCCTGAAGGCATATCAAATTGGGATGATTCCTGGAATAAGTCACATCATATATATGCCTATACTCAATTTGGTGAGACAGTAGGAGGGTCGATACCGGAGTATTACGTATGGCGTTTTTCCGGTGTGTACCCAGGGAGCAGTATGGTTGTGGACGATACTGCCAACCCCGGGTGGGCGTATTATAACTTTGCGGCCGATGCGGCTGGAGTGAACACCGGCACTGTAGGCTCACCGGGCGATCAGTCGGTAAAGCGCATAAAGCCTGGCGAGACTCTGCTGATGTTCAATAACGGCAATACAAACGGGTCGAAGGGCGTGGCGCGTTTCCGTTGTCCCCATCACCTCGATCCGGGCATCCAGCTGTTTGATTTTGAAGACCGTGAGGGGTGGATATTATATGACCCTCTGAGCGATCCGTATTATAAGATTTATGATGACCGTCCTGATGTTGTCAACGTGGAGTTCCGGATATATTCTGTGAATAAAATCATAGGGTGGGAAGTGAAATACGGGCATTGTAATTCTGATAATGCCAATGATATGTATACGATAAACAAGACATATTCATCGTGGGGGATGGAGGATGGACTGTATAAGACCGTGCTGCATGTAAAATGTCCTAAAGGAGACTATGCCAAGGCTATTGTAATGAAATTTGCCGACGGCACATCATCCCGTATATGTGGCGGACGTAATTACTATGATGCATCTCATCCTGATTATGTGGAGGCTTCATGCTATTGCGGTCAGTGGCAGCCCGGATTGCTTAAACAACCTTATGACATACCTTCCGGATATAAACGCATCTACTATCATAACACAATAGGATGGAGCCAACCGTATCTGCATACATGGACCGATGGCGCGTCTTATGCCACCGTATGGCCAGGTGTGGCTATGCTGAAGTGCGAAGACACAAGCGACGGACTATGGTATTTTGTAGATATTCCTGCCTATGCCGACCGTCTTATCTTCAACAATAACGGAGCATCTCAATCGTCGGCACATGTGTCGGGTGAAGGTATGGAGCAATATTTTAATTGGAATGGTATCACTGCGGAACGTCCTTGACATGAAGAAGATTATATCAGATATATGCATGTTGCCGATTGTATTGTTGGCACTTTTATTGAGCGGCTGTTCGGAAGATGAGTCCAGATATGAGGCAAATTTGCTTGACGGAAACCGGATGAGCTTTGTGCTGCATATGCCCGGATTCCACACGGTAAGCCGTGCTGTAGACGAGAATGCTATTGAATCGCTGCATGTGGCATTTCTGGATTCCGGTGGAGAAGTGATAGATAGCCAATATATCAGTGCCGATGATGTGACATCGGAGGCTGACGGTTATGTCGTGACGCTTGAGGTCCCCGACGGGGCGGCTATGGTGGAGATGATATCCAATCTTCCATCGTCGGCGTCTGGTGATGAGCTGAAGATAATGACCGGCAATCCCAATCAGCGTGCTACCATGGTGTTTTATGGTAAGACGCAACTTGGTGAACTTGAAAATGCCAATCCTGTGGTGGAGATGGTAAGATGTTTGGCCAAAACTGAATTTCACTCCAGCGCTGAGGGATTTGTTGCCGATGAGGTGGAGTTCTATGGTATGCCATCTTCAGGATTGATTGCCTGCGAAGCCGATGGAGATATGCCGTGTGTACCCTCTGGAGTCACGTATGCCTCAGTAGGGGAGAAGATACCTTCCGGAGGTTCGCTCTATCATTACGAGGCCCCTGCCGGGAAGTGCTTCTTGATAATACGTGGGCGCTATAATGGCGTCGAAGGGTATTATAAGGCAGCTTACATACCGCGCGATACCGATGCATCATTTGATGATGCGGATGGTGAGGTGCCCATTTTGCGTAACCACCGCTATGTCTTCGAGGTGGAGGGTGTGAATGACTATGGGTGGCCTACACGTGAGGAGGCTCTTATGGCTCTCCCTGACAACCGGATGGCTGTAGTGCTCAAAGATTACGATGAGGCTGTATACAATATGATCGCTTGTCGTGACTATTACCTCGGGGTGAGCCGTGATCTTGAGGTAGATGCAGATGCAGTCAGGGTTGACATTGCTGTCTTCACATCCTATAACGGCAGGCCGGCGTATGATGTGGATATTTCCGCTGAGGACAATTGGGTTAAAGGATTTGATTGTACGGCGCAGCAATCGGTTGTGGATGATGATACTCATACTGCGGGTATGCGATATGTCATTACATTCGCCCTTGAAGTGAACGACCGTTCAAGTCGCGAGCGTGAGGCTGAGATCGTAATCCGCTCCGGTGATCTGTCACGCACGGTCAGGATTGTGCAGGCTGGATGGGACTTCCGTCGCGATCCGAACCGTAGAGTGCTGATATACAATCTCGATGGCAATCCTCAGGGGCAGGATTATTTCCGTTTTATCGAAGAGGAGCTGCAGGGTGCGTCGGAGGCTGAGATGCGTGTCGTGCGCAATGACGGGTTGCATTTTTCTGTTTTCGGAAATGAGTATTATTACACTATACCGAAGCTCGATGGAGATAGCCGCATTACCATATCCGGAGGTGAAAAGTTTCGTGTGGATGATATGGGGGCGGAGTGGAAAGTGACGTGTACTGGCCATGAGGATTATGGGTTATGGACCGGTAGTTTCGCTATCTCCAATTCCGTCAATGGGAGTGAGATTGTCTATGATGTGTATCATACCGGATTGATACATCGGCTGTACGATGGTGGATATATTGCTCAGGGCCCGGATGGGACTATCCCCTCGGGATGGTTCTACTATGAACAAGTAGATGTTTGCGGACGCGATGGCTCAACTATCCATCTGCTTGACCGAAATCTTGGTGCATCATCCAACAGGGCATATTCTCCTGCTGGAGTGCTCTCCTCAGGCAATACATCCTCGCGAGGTGCATATTTCCGCATATCTAACGGGAAGGATGATCGTATGGCTATGACATTGCTGCCTCCTCCAGGTTTTGAGATTCCTGAAGCATATCATCTTGATAATATTGGCATCACCACTCTGTATGCTTCGGAAGGGGCTGTCGGGGTGCTGTCGTCTGCCGGATTTGTCGACAGGGTCTATTTCCCGCTTTCAGGCAATATGGATGGCAATACCCATACCGATCCCATCCATGGCTGTTTGTGGTCGCAGACATTGCTAAGCGGTAATCAGGGATTCGCGGAAACAAGCGAGGAGTATGGTTACTGGTATCGTTATCTCGATATATATGGCTCGAAAGTGGCATTGAAAAACATGCGTATCGGCAACCGTACGGCGCAGGGTGGGGTAGACGTCTACAGGACCATGCCGGTGCGTTGCATGAAGGGTGGAGCTACGCCTCCCGGATGGGGGCTCCCGGAGCCTGCGGAGGGGCGTCGACGTGTGATTTATACTAATCCTTACGGATGGTCTGTGCCGTATGCATATGTGTGGCGCGACTCTGACAAAAAAGCACCATGGGCTTATCCTGGCTACCGGATGAACAAGCTGTCCGACAGCGTTTTCTATTGTGATGTTCCGGATTATTGCGACATGGTGCTGTTTAATAACGGATCCTCCGGACAAACTGCGGATATACCTTTGGCTGGATCTGTATTCATCTATCCGTAATGGATTGATGGATACAGGCGGTATTTGCATTTACTTGCCGTTTTTTTATTTCCTGCATAAATACGTGCGGGAAATTTTTTTTAATTGTGGAATTATTTGCAAATTAGGGAATTAAATGCTACCTTTGCGAAGTTTTTGAGAGCAATTGACGCATTATTGTATCCAAACCGCTGTGTATCAGTGGGAAATATACGTGCGTAGAAGCCTGCTTAATCAATGACAAAACAGAACGACAACCAATAAATTAAACAAACAGACACTAAGATGCCTACAATTCAGCAATTAGTAAGAAAAGGACGTGTAGCTCTCGTAGACAAGAGCAAGTCGCCCGCCCTCGACAGCTGTCCTCAGCGTCGTGGCGTGTGCGTGCGTGTCTACACCACCACCCCTAAGAAGCCTAACTCGGCAATGCGTAAGGTGGCTCGTGTGCGCCTCACAAACGGTAAGGAGGTCAACTCCTACATCCCCGGCGAAGGCCACAACCTGCAGGAGCACTCAATCGTGCTCGTTCGTGGCGGTCGTGTGAAAGACCTCCCCGGTGTGCGTTACCACATCGTTCGCGGTACTCTTGATACCTCCGGCGTAAAAGACCGTACACAGCGTCGCTCTAAGTATGGAGCAAAGCGTCCTAAAGCAGGTGCAGCAAAGGGTAAGAAATAATTAAGTTCCCGATTGGCTGATTTGCATTAAAGAAACCCAGTTAATTTCACAACTCCGTTTTTGATTTATTGGAATTAGCAACAACGGTTGAGTAAACCCGGCAAGAGAGCCGAGTTGAAGATTCTAAAAGCTGCCAAGCAACCAAAAACAACACAACACTAAACAAATGAGAAAAGCTAAGCCAAAGAAGCGTGTGGTCCTTCCCGATCCCGTCTTCAACGACGTAAGAGTATCAAAGTTCGTCAACCATCTCATGTATGATGGCAAAAAGAACACCTCATACACTATTTTCTATTCTGCACTTGAGACTGTGAAGTCTAAGTTGCCCAATGAGGAGAAATCTGCCCTCGAAATCTGGAAGAAGGCTCTCGAAAACATTACTCCTCAGGTGGAAGTTAAATCGCGCCGCGTGGGCGGTGCTACCTTCCAGGTACCTACCGAAATCCGTCCCGACCGTAAGGAGTCGATCTCGATGAAAAATATGATCCTTTATGCCCGCAAGCGTGGTGGCAAGACTATGGCCGACAAACTCGCTGCTGAGATTGTAGATGCATACAATGAGCAGGGCGGCGCATTCAAGCGCAAAGAGGATATGCACAAGATGGCTGAGGCCAACCGCGCATTCGCTCACTTCCGCTTCTGATATTTCATCGATTCACTCTTTTAACGAAGTAATCAAATGGCTAATAAAGACGAACATCTTAAATATACCCGCAATATCGGCATTATGGCCCATATTGACGCCGGTAAAACCACAACCTCAGAGCGTATCCTTTTCTATACCGGTCTGACACACAAGATCGGTGAGGTGCACGATGGTGCCGCTACAATGGACTGGATGGCTCAGGAGCAGGAGCGTGGTATCACAATTACTTCTGCCGCTACTACCGCATTCTGGAAGTATGCCGGCGATAAGTACAAGATCAACCTTATTGACACCCCGGGACACGTTGACTTCACTGTAGAGGTGGAACGTTCACTTCGTGTGCTCGATGGCGCTGTTGCAACTTTCTGCGCTGTAGGTGGTGTTGAACCTCAGTCTGAGACTGTATGGCGTCAGGCCGACAAGTACAACGTTCCCCGTCTCGGCTACGTTAACAAAATGGACCGTTCGGGCGCTAACTTCTTCGAAGTGGTGCGTCAGGTAAAGGATGTGCTCGGTGCTAATCCATGTCCGATCCAGATACCTATCGGTGCTGAAGAGTCGTTCAAGGGTGTTGTCGATCTTATCATGATGAAGGCTATCTTCTGGCATGATGAGTCGATGGGCGCTGACTACTCTGTTGAGGAGATTCCCGCAAACCTTCAGGCTGAGGCCGAAGAGTGGCGTGACAAGATGCTTGAGAAGATCGCCGAGTTTGACGATGATCTCATGGCAAAATATTTCGACGATCCTTCCACAATTACCGAAGAAGAGATCCGCCGTGCACTCCGCAAGGCTACTCTCGCTATGGAGATCGTTCCTATGATCTGCGGCTCATCGTTCAAGAACAAGGGCGTACAGTGCCTCCTCGACGATGTTTGCGCATTCCTCCCCAGCCCTGTTGACTCGGGCGCTGTAGAAGGCCACGCTGTGGGTGATCCCGACACTGTCGAGACTCGCGAGCCTTCAAGCGACGCTCCTATGTGTGCGCTCGCATTCAAGATTGCCACCGACCCCTATGTAGGCCGTCTTACATTCTTCCGC
>CANPDS010000090.1 GCA_947573015.1 uncultured Muribaculum sp. | reverse complement strand
CAGGTGTGAATGAAGTGCTTAGTCTCATTAAATTAATCGTACCGAGCACCTCCGTCAACTCAGGAGCGCGTATGATGATTGGAAGGTCATTATCGACCACACAGCCATATGTGTCAGTGCAAGACATGCGCAATACCGTTATCTTGCTATCGCGTACCCTGCGTGACATATCCGGATGTGCATCATATTCTCCAAGAGTGCTCTGTACGAGCAGATTTGTGCGAATGCCTGCACCGTCCAGAGGGATATGGTGCGGAGGAGTCCAGCGATACTCATAGATCTTCAGCGCCTCCTCATAAGTCATTCTCAGTCCATTGCCGAGATAGGGGTGTCCGTCAGTTGCGGTACTATCATAACCGCCAAAGTTTCCCCATGCGGCTACCCATAGGTCAATAAATGCCAGCTCCTTTGAAGAGATGATCGCCTCTGACACCGCACCCTCGCGTGCCTCCTGCGTGGGGCCGTTGGAGTACCATGACCGGGCGACGTTCTCTCTCATGGCACCGCAGCGGAAGTATACGGCATGCGGGGGTATGGCGTCGACTGGGACGGTGGTGGTGCCGAATGTAAGGCCGGAGTCGTCGGCATAGTCGAGCAGCGCGCCGGGGAGGCTGTTGTTTATTCGGCGGTTGACCGCTCCGATCAATCCTCCGTTGGCGTCATAGAGGGCGATGGTGGAGGCGTTGTTATTGTGTCCGCTTGTGTAGTTTACTATTGGATAGCTGCGGTTGATGGGTATGCGCGGTGTGGTGAGGGATATTTCATCCACAAAGACATGATTGTTGCCGACGCCAACGCCAGTCTCGACAAAGACGTATCCCCTTACATGATACTGATTGCCCCGCCAAGCCTTAAGCGATGCTATAGCGTCGGCGGTTGCATTTTCGCGGGCTTCGCGTGTCGGGCCGTTCTGCCAGTAGTACGGTTTGCCGGGGATGGAGGATGCCATAAAATATGCAGCTCCGGAGGGGATATTCTCAGCGGCGCATACTATTTTAGATGCTTTAAAATCCGGATAAGCATGACTTTTTATAAATGTACCGGAAGCACTATAAAAAGCTATCGCAGCAATATGGGTTGTGCCCATGCCATATACTTCGATCGGATGCTCGCGGTTTATCACCACTTTGCCGGAGTTGAAATAGGCATCCGACTCGGTATGCAGAGTTCCATCCAGTGAGTGATAATAGCCGAATATATTGAACTGCTTGCGCTCGTCGGCGACGGCCTCCACGGTGGCGCGGTCGGTGTCGGTGTAGTCGTTGGTGGAGAGGGCCTTGCCCTCCACCTTGTCAACTTTTGTGGCGAGCTGTTCGGTCATTTTAGTCTCAATGGTGGTACGAAGCTGCTGTAGGAGGCCCGTCAGAGTCTCCGAGTCGGAGAGTCCGCGCAAAAACGCCTCCATCTCCTCGATGGTGTCAATGGCATCCGATACGCTGCCATTCATAATCTTATCGAGGCGGTCGGACACCACCTTCACTTTGGCATCGGCGGCTACTCCGGCATCGGTGATGGCCTGACGTATGGCTTCCGTTATCAGGGGGATCAGCACGCGTAGGTCGTCGTCAGTAAATACTTGCATAGTTTGATATATTTTAGTTTTAAGAATTAATAATCAGGAGTATAGTTTCCACATGTCTTTCACCGTCTGGGTGCTCATCCTGTCGCGCGGAGTCAGCGGCGTGACCTCCACGGGATCTTCCCAGTGGTCCTCGGCATCGACGACAGACCATTCGCGGTATGCGCCGCCATCGCCCTGAGGATCGTATGCGAAATGCATGCCGTCGCCGGATACAATGCCGTAGCCACGCACGCGCAGCTCTCCGCCGAGGCATTCCCCGTCGTCGGGGCTGTAACGGGAGTACCATTCGGCGGAGGCGATGATGGCGTCGTTCTCGACGATGCGCCACATCTGGGAGTCGCCATCGACGCGCATGGCGAGGGGGCGCATGGAAAGGAGGTCGTTGAAGTCGGCGAGGGAGATGGTGCGGCATATGTTGCGTGAGGTCCACTGGCATCCTATGTGCACGAGTGCGGTGCCGTCGTATCGGTAGATCAGTCCGGTGGATGTGTCGATGTAGAGCACCCCGGAGCGTGGCTTGCCTCCCGGGGCCATCACCTCTGCGAACAGGCGTGCATTGGATGACGGGCGGTCGGTGCAGCCGGCTTTCCAGTAGTAGTATGCTCCGGGGCGGAGGATGGATAGGGAGAGCTCCTGAATGAGCATGCGGTCGGCATGGCGGTCGTAATAGATGCCAGCGGCGAGAAAGGTGGTCTCGACCGTGGGACGTGAGCCGTCGGGGAGCGTGGCGATGCCGCCACCGCCGGAGGAGGTGGATGGTGACGTGGTGTCGTATTCGCTGGCTTCCACACCGGAGATGATGCCGTTGAAGAACACCACACAGTTTGCCGTGGCGCGTATGTTGGCCATGGGCACGAACCCGGCGGTGTCGAGCGGCGCTATGCCGTCGGGCAGTCCGATCAGTTTCTTTATACCCTCAATCGCCGCAGTGGATGCGGCATCAGTGATCACTCCGGACGGGAGCCTCACTATCGACGGACCATCCGGCGACACCGCCACGAGATACAGCCCCGTGGCATCCGCCATCTCCGGAGCGGTGGTCAGGTCAACACCCGCCGCCACCAGCTCTGCTATCAATTGCGCTCTTTCTAATGCTGTCATGATTTATCTGATTTGTATTGCCACCCAGTAGGTGTAGTTAAGCGGATTCCCGTCCGCATCGGTTATATCGTTACCGGCATCATCCTTGCCGAGCATCAGCTCCAGACCTATGCCGTAGAATTTCCACACGCCCTGCACGCCCACACTTCCGGCCATGTCGGTAGCGTTGATGAATCTGTCGGACACCACCTCGTAGATGTCGGTGGAGGGCTTTACGGGATTGGGGTTGTTGGGAAGTACGGCAAGCGTACCGCCGCCCTGTGTCGCTCCGCTGCCCGATCCGGTCTGTGCGGCCCTCGATGCCGCAGAACCCGACAGGAAATGCGGCACAAACATCACCGCCGGATCATCGTACCATATGCGGTTGCCGTCGCCATCCTCCTCGTATGGTGCACCCTCGCCGACGCAGCACACTTCCGAGGTGCCGAACATCGCAAAAAAGGCCTCCGAAGGGAAATGGATAACCGTTGTCTCCATCGCCTCACCCGGTTTCAGGCGCGGAAAGAATAGCATATGTCCCTCCTCGATGGGAGTCTCACCGACAAACGCACCCATAAGGGTCGAGCACCAGAAGGCGCTGGTGATCCTGTTGGCCCTCCGTGAGGCATCGTGCATAAGCCGACGCACCAGTATATCGCCCTTTACAGTGACATTGCCCTTCTCGAAGTTTACCTGATCAGCGTCTATGTTTATCTCACGGGCAATGGCACGTATCTGATCAGCCGACAGCTCCAGAGTCGAAAGTCCGTTCTTGACCTCGGCCTTCACACGAGCCTCCACCGTCTTGCCCTGCGCATCCTTGGCCGACGAGTACATTGACGCATAGTTTGCCTCAGTCACGACACCGCTCTCTGCGAGGATCTCCCCATTGTCGAGGTCCATCACGCGCGCCACGGCCTCCCAGCGCTTCTCCGACTGCTCCACATAGGTGGCGAAGCGGCCACCTAAAGCGGCTGCCATATTGGCGCACAGTGCCACACGGCATATCTCGGCCCGACCCTCGGTTACGGCGATCATGAACGTGCCGGGATATTTCGCCACATAGCCCGTGCCGTCGCTGTCGGCCACAGCCGGCAGGGTGATCGAGCCACGCACCATGCGCCAACCCGGAGCGCCCGGAAGCGCAACTTCCGCAAGTGTCTCCGTACCGAATACCACTCCGAGCGAACATCCGGATACCGAGCGCACCATCATGCCGAGCGTGAGCTTCACACCGTTTTTATCGCATTCTATGGTGCGCATCATAGAGGGTACTTGTCTTATCGAGCATCCGGCGCTGAGCGCCACAATGTCGGTATCACCGTCGCGCAGCAGCCTCACGCCGCCCATGCTGATCAATCCAGCCGTTCTGGCCATCACCGGAGTATTGCCGGACACCATGGCTCCGGAGGCGTGCGAGGCCACACGCCAGCCCTCCAGTCCACGATCGAAACAAGGATTTGCCAGTATGCCCGATTCCTCGTCGAAATCTGTGCGTACAGCCTCCACCGCCGAAGCGATCTTGCCATCGAGGATTTGCAGTGAAGTCTGCACGTTCTCGCCGTTCGCCAGAATGAACACCCCATGCAGCCACGCATTGCGGCTGTATAGTCCGTGCCCTGTCGGTCCGGGCAAACCGCGCTGCTCAAACCACGGATCCTTGATGTCGCCTATGTATCCGAGCCGCGTATGTAGGTTCTTTACTCCTGGCGACTTGCTGTCAACCCCGTCATAGAGGCTTATGCATGGGTGGCCGTTCTCACGCGCGGAGATCACGATATAACCCTGTCGTGCCGGATCCTCGCTTCCCATTGTCACAAGCTCATCGCCTGTCATGGGCACAGCTGCGCCAAATTCCGCACGGTCCACCACCGCCGTCCGCCCATCCCATGCCGAGATCCGCACCAGATAGTCAGTCTTGCCTGATCCGGAGAAACGCGCGCAGCGCACGAAATCACCGGTGGCGAATCCCGTGCCTCCCTCCTCCATAGTCAGCAGATAGGCCGCATCCGTCTTTGTCACACGCGCCACACGTCCGCTTCCGGGCGACACCACGATCACACCGCCGGTTGCGCGGATCTTCTCCACGAGCAGCTCCACCATACGCACGGCACCGCGCACCGCCAGTTCGTCAATTTCCAACACGTAGCGTCCGTCAGCACCCTGAGATATACGCCACCCTGTGCCGTCGGGCAGGCCGCTGACAAATTCCATCGACGCCAGCTCACCGTCGAACAATGAGGCACCGAGTACCTTCAGACCATCCTCGGCACGGAGCAGACCCTTGGCCACGAGACCCACAAGGAATGTGATCATCCCGTGTGCCGTATCGTCCCCGGTGCTGCTCAGCATCTCCTTGCGTGCCGGGGAGTCCGGATCCAGGTCGCGCGCCAGCGCGGCATGATCCGCCTCCTTGGCGCTATCAGCTTCAGCAGCAGTCCCGGCACTGTCGGCGTACCCGGCTTTGACTCTCTCGGTGATTATCTTGACTTCCACCTCTCCGGTCTCCTCATTCAGGATCTCGATAGTACGGGTAAGATACTGATAGCCGCTGGAATCGGTGGTGATCTGATCTAATGCGGTTTTATTGGCATGGGTGTGTGACAGCCCCATACCTGAGGCCTCACCAGTAGTTATATTCACCACTGTGCTGCCTCCTCCTGCGCCGGATGTGCCAAGTTCACGCAGACGTTTACTACGCGCCCGCGCTTCTCTTTTATTCGACCTGAGGGTGTATTGTAGAGCCATGATTTGATTTATCGTTTTTCGTATTCATCCGGACGCAGTTCGGTTATCGTGGCATCGCTAATGTCTGAGATAACATCCTGTACGTCGGACGTGATGATGAATTTCTTATCACCTTGGTTGGCCTCGGTGTATACGGAAAGTCCCTCTGTGGCTATCTTCATTTCACCGGATAGCTGCACGCGCCTGTCGCCAAACTGGCTGAACAGTGTGCCTATCAGTAGGTCCTCTACCTGCGATGTCCGACCTGCACGTGTCAGCTCCGTTATCTGACATCCATCGGTGGAGGAGAAATAGCCTCCGCGTGCGGTTGGTACACCATCGGCGCAAGTGCCGCATATTGTGTTGATCTCGATATCTTCTTTAGCGTAGGGATTGATCTCAGCGCTGTACTCGACATCGTCAGTGTCAATAGCCTTATCAAACTGCCGGTTGTTCAATATTTCAATTTCCGGCAATCTGCAAAGCAACCAGCAAAAGCGTTGCCACAGATGGTCATCGAAGCGCCATGCTTCATATCCACTGTCGATACCGCCGCCACCACGACGTAGCATCCACCCGGTGCGGACTTCCACCCATAGCGTGCCACCCTCGTCTCCGAAATTCGGGAATGGGATGTATTGGCCGTCCTCGGCTCTTGATAATAGCAGACTGAGACTCTGTGTATGCGGATTAATCGCCGGGCGATTCTTACGCCATCCGCCAACACCGCATTTATTGGCGCGGTCATCATTGTCATAGTAAGCCAGATACCCCCATACATTTTGTCTTAGGGCATTAGAGGTATCCTTTACCCATTGTCCGTATGTGGAGTTTAATGCTTTGACCGGAGAATTTGTGGGGTCTTTCCTCAGGATATCCATATTGGTCCAACAGTAAGTATCGCTGCTACCATTCGGACGGAATTTTATAGCCACCGGCACATAGACAAAGTTGCAATAAGCTTCCCATTGAGCCTGCCAGTCAGCGGTCGGCATTTCCGGAAGAGCCCTCCAATTTACTGCGCTTTCAAACGGATTCACGCGCGGATCAAAAAGCATGTTTAGCGAGATACGCAATATCAGATCATCCGGATTGTTTACATGTGGCAGGCTGATCGGGGTGCTTTTGAAAATAATGTCTCCGACTTTGCCGGTGTCGCCACGTAACTGCACCGGCTGAATTCCGTGGTTGGCCCATCTGAACCGGAGATAATCTATTATGGTAAGATCATTGTATTCACCACGTATGCCCGGCCAATGGATTGCCACACCCTCAGATTCGTCACCATCATATTGCGGCACGATCTTGTAATATCTGGCCGGGGTTGCAAAACCGAAATCCACGTTTTCTCCCTTGTCGCTGATCCAGATGGTGAAACCCGAGTCGGAGGCATCCATCCAATCGACGATCTCGGAGGAGTAGTGGTATGAGAATATGGTAGCATCCCCGACGGTAACTCCGTCAATTTCGTTGAGCGCTATGCGGTTGGAGTCAGTAGGAATAGTCCAGCAATCCTGCACACTGAGATCGCCGCTCTGTGCATAAGGGCTCCACGTGATTTTGGCATTGTTGTAGACACGGTCGGTTCCTAATGTCTGCGAGTCTCCGGCCCATACTATAGGAATGGATACTGAACGTGTGTAAAGAGCGTTGAAGTCATATATGTATATGCAACCGGCGCGCTGCACAATTCGCAGTGCCAATGGCTGTAACACGCCTTCCAATACCTCCTTAAGTGTCATGGACTCTCCATCCTCATCGTAGAAATTATCGCTGCGCACTTTCAGATCAGACAGACGCAGAGGGACATCGGGCGAAAGCATAGTACTGATTACCCCTGTATTTAGAGGGGCGTTCATCCCGCTCCTGCTGATACAATGAGATACGATATCTGAAATAGTGCGCATTCCGGTCAGATCATATTTGAGCCTGTTGAGCACGCCGAAGTCGGAGAATGTGAGCGACACGGGGTATCTGGCCGCACGCTCATAAGGCTCTTCGTAAAACTCAGGATCAAGCGTGCCGCTCCAATAAAGCGCGGCCCCTCGGTAGACATCCATGCGGACACGTCCCGGTGCGATGGTGTAAAGATCCTCGTAGGTACGGTCGCTGGGACTCTCGATGCGCAGTGTGGCAGAGCTGCCGCAGATCACGGCCTCTTTCTCGGTATGCGCCCATTCGATTACCAGAGCCTCATCTGCCTCGAAGTTGAGCATGCCGACGGAGGCAAAAGGCTGATCGGCCTCCTGCAATATCTCCACTCGCCATACGATACCAGCACGGCTCAGGAACTCGCCCATATATCTCAGATGCTTTGCCATATCAGCTACGATGTCTTGCGTTAGTTTCTTTTTCCAATATGCCTACAAGGGTGCGGCCTTCTATCTTGAAGCGGACCAAACCACCATTGAAGCTCTCGACCGGTTGCAGCATACCGCGCAGTTTGTCGAGCGGTGCCACAACTTCCGGATTATTGGATGCTCCGGCGTATTCGCCCATGAGACCGATAGTAGGGCCGCTGATTATACCACCCTTGGCGAATTTCGGTAGCTGCGCGAATGAGGCTATGACACTCGCGATAGCAAGCCCTGCCATAGTCCAGCCGATGATTGGTGTAGCAACTGCCGATTCGGCGGCCTTAGCCCCGGTCACGGCCATAATAGCCGGTAATGCTTGGCGGCAGGCGTCGAGGACATTTGCGCCCCATTGCAGCCATGCCGCTGCGGATTCATCAGTAAGCTCAGAAAGAGTGCCGAGTATCTGCGATATTGATTCAAGCCCGGGATTGATAAGCTGATCAAGCGGGACCATCTGAACAGGCTCTGGTATGGCATTATTCATCTGCTCTCCTACTTTTTCCATATCAATCTTTATGTCGAGCTGTGCTGGAAGAGTGATCGGCTTTGCATCATGCTCGGAAGGGATGACGTTGTTAAGATTCTGTAACGAGAGCTTATCGTACTTGTATCCGACCTCCATCCATATTTTGTGGGCCTCCAGTTTCTCTATCTCCTGGTAAAGCTCACGCCGTTTATCCGGGTCAAGCTCAATATCGATCTTGGTCTGTAGCTTCGATATGCGATTGGAGATATCTTTGATAGAGTTTTCCGGGATTATGTCGGTTGTTTTTAAGGGATCAATTATTGGATTATTGGCATCTTTTATTTGCGCGAGCAATTCAGCACGTTTCTCGGCCACACGGTGCATTTCATCCTCTAATTCCTCCGCTTGGCGATTATAGCTGTCGACTGCCAATTTTATAATACCGGCCGCCGCATTCTCAGCGTCAGAACGTGACATGCCGCCCGCAACCTGCAAATCAATTCTGGACTTTGAGGCCTTGATGACTTCATCGTAGTGTGCTTGTGATTTCTCTGCCTTTCGACGCGCTTGATATGCCTGACCCGCCAGTTTTTCCATCTCAGACTGCATCGCAAGTGCTTTGCAGTAATTCTCGGCATTGGAGATGAGCGCCTGCTTCCACTCGGCTGCAGTCTTATAAGTGCTGAACACTTCACCGTATTTGTTATTTAAATCCTGTACTGCCTTTGTAGTATCGGATTTAGTCTTGATGAG
>CANPDS010000089.1 GCA_947573015.1 uncultured Muribaculum sp. | reverse complement strand
TTCGCCTTGCCGCGCTTGCCGGTAATGTATTTTATCGCTCCAAGTTCGGCCGCAGCCACGCGCCTTGATTCGCCGCTCTCCTCCAGATATTCATTCATGAAATTTGACAGTGTGAGACACACAGTCTCTCTTGCCTCATCAGCACTGTCCATTGTTGACTCAGCAAACACATAGGCTGGATCAAGTTTGAGCTTATTTATCTCCTTAAGCTGTGCGTCGGTCTGAGCCGATGCATTGATTGCCACCGAACAAGTGAGCACACATAGAAGAAAGCGGATAACGATTTTCATTCTTTTCATTGCAAATTGATTGTGTGAAGAGAGGATTATATAGTGGAGAGAGATTTACATCAGTCATCAAAAAGGGATGTGACACGCGACATAGGTATGTATGGAGTGAGACGTCCCGTCATCGTACCCTCTCGCCTGTCAAGCATAGATACATCAGCGATAATACGCATCAGATGGCAATATCCCTCACGCCGATTTCGAAATATCAGATAACACGTAGCCTCTGGATCTGCATAATCACCGATTCCGAAATATGCCGTGCAACCATGCCGTCTGAAATAACCGAGCATAGCATTCAGAGGCGCCGTGATCCTTGGCAAAGGATTATAGCCATCAATTTTCATATCAACCTCAAAATTATTGTCGATCGCACCGGTTACAAGAATATTGGCTATCGACTCAAACGGATAGGCACCCGAACATATAGGCACATATGTCGAGTCTGATGACTCGATGCGGTAATAGAGATTAGTAGTCAGATTGTCGAGCAGATATGACTCTCCGGGAAGGATATAATAATTTCTACGGTAAATAGGCAGAAGCTGTTTCCGAACAGGAGAGGGCATTACTGCATCATATTCTTTGGCACAAGTCTGTAGATCAGCCACAAGGCGACGTTCATTCTCCGACATCGATGTACCATGGAGCAGATCGTAATCAATAGGAAAGCATATATAGAACACCGTAGTGCTACTATTTCGCCATTCTACCCGATACATACGTTCATCCAGTTCGGCCACCGATATGGCGAGAGTTGTATCAGCTCCCATGGATCGCAGACGCTCAAAGCCTGTATCCGAACAAGTTATATTATCCTCAGCGAGCATGGCACTCACCGTCTTCACCCGTTTTCCAGGTAGATCGGCATTCAGAGCATATCTCTCAAGGAAATTGAACACCGCAGAATAAGGCATGTCACCACGCTGCCGGTCAGTAAAAATACTGTAGCCTATGTGCGAAACTTTCCCACCGGATATATCAACCCGTACAGGACGTTTGCGAAAATCCATGATAAGCATGGTGTCAGGGGAAGCCACATCTTCAAGTATCTTCCCGACATCAAGTATGTGTCCCATGCGTTCAAGGCAGTCGGTTGCGTACGATACAGTTGCACCAAACGCTGTCGATCCAGCAAGGACCGACAGCGTCAATACAAAAGCCTTTATTTTAATAAAACCGTTCACAATCCGAGGAGGTGGGACATATATGCATGCCTTATCAGTTTACACCGATAGTGATGTTGCGGGCAGAACCGTCAGGACGCTCCAACATGCCCGAAGCAAGCTGACCGTTGACAAATTTGCAACGCGAAATCTTGTCACCCTTAGCCAACTGAAGTGACTGACCGTTATGCATATCAAGCGAATAGTCCTTTGTGACTTTTATATCACCGTTAGGACCATTCGGGCGTCCATTCTTTGCCGGGCCGGTATAAAGTCCATATGGAAGTGCATAATTAGTGAGATAATTCGCAGATGCCGCAGTTGCTCCGGTTTCATTTCCCCCGGCAGCCTTCGGCTCCTCAACAGCGGGAGTTTCCTCCTCAACGGCAGCGATAGTATCAACCTCTTCAACGACTTCTACAGCGACAGTGTCAGGCACAACCTCCTCGACGACAGCCACCGTGTCGGTATCTGCGATTTTATCAGTTTCCGCATCTGCTTTCCCTGAGAAAACGCCAAGTCCATAGCATACCGCGAGTCCGGCCACAACTACACCACCGACTATACCGCCGATCATTCCGGCACCCATGCCACCCTTGACCTCGACAATCATATCCTTCTTGCAGTCAGGGCAGATCTTTTCAGCACCATCGGCTATGTCAAATGTTTTGTTTTCGTTGGCAGTCTGACAGTTGCCAACATTCATGCAACGATATTTCTTTACGTTTGCCATCTTCAGTGTATGTTTAGTTTATTATTTATTCAGCAGTGTCATTAGCGCACAGGACGGTATTCAGCAATGAGTTTCTTGGCTGCCATGGTCCAGTTGACGAAATCGTTGTAGCGTGACTTAGGAGTTGGATTCTCCTCCTTCATCATCTTGCCGACTCTAGCCATAAACTCCGCATCAGTCTCCTTAAGCTTGTCCTGAATAGCTTTCAGAGCAGCCGGATCGACATCCTCAAAGCGAGATTCAAGAGCCTCTCGGGCTATGCGCATAGTCTCCTTGGCATGATTCTCGATAAGGCGGTCGTCATAAGCCATTTCAGTAAACTTTGAGTAACCCCACGGCACAATGGTAGAGTTGCCGAATATATCGGGCTCACCAGCGGCACCCCACTGCTCGGATGTTGCACTGTCGAATTGTATCGCACCCAAACCAAGAGCCAGCATCATATAAGGCATCACCTCAGCGCGAAGCTGATCGGGAGTCTTGGGTGGACATGCATAAAGCTCGCGGTAGTCATCGGCCTTACCCTCCGAAGTAAGTACAATCGAGTTAGCCGGATTAGCGGCAATGAGGCGGTCAAACTCTGCCTTAAGCATCGGTAGCGAACCGATAGCACGCATCGGGAAGCAATTCTCTACAATCATCACCGTAATCTCGTTGGGACGAGCGCCCTCTGTGCTTACAATAACCGACGCACCTACACCTCCGGGGATTGCACCCTGAAGCTTACGCTTGAGATCGTCGGCAAACTGCATGAGTGCCGGATCCTTAGCCTTGGGAAGGGTGACAAGCACACGCTTGATAAGGATATTCTTACCCTCTTCAGGAGCGGCAGTATTGGCATTGTTGAGGCGGATTTCATTTTTATCGATTTCAATGAATGCACCGCTTGCCTGTATTATATCCTGAGCAAACTTTGTAAGAGCCATATCATTGCCACCAAACTTATGCTGCAGACGCTCCAGAATAGGCACATCCAGGACTTTCTCTGTACGCTCGATGCAGAGATCGTTGTGGAAAGTCTTGATAGTCTCGAACACCGGACCGAGGAATGCGCCAGAAAGCACATTCTCCGAAAGATTGACCGAATTGGAGAATCGGCCCTCACTACTGAGAGCATCAATCAAGGCTGAGCGCACACTGTCGGTGATGGTGCTCATACGGTCATGGTCCCCACTGAGACGGCTCTCCAGATCGCGCATGCGGTTGCGGCTGTAGAACTTCACAATCGGATCGGTCAGAGTCTCCGTGCCGTCGCGGTTCTCACCCTCGCTCACTGAATCAAGATCGCTGAGAGCCGCCATGCGTGCACGGGAGAACTTGAAGAGCTTGTCGAGCGATGTCTCAAATCCGACCAGACGAGTGTTGAGATCGTTGAAGCGCTGCTCAAGATTCTCAAGCAGTGGCTTGGTGAATATATCCACCGCCGCACGTTCGGTCATAGCCGAGTAGAGCATCTTGGCATAGTGTGTGGCACGCTCGAAGCGGTTCCCGAATATTATCTGACGCTTTACAATATTTGTATTGAGCACGTCTTCCTTGGCCTGATTGATAACACCCTTGAACTCGGAAATCTTTGTATCGAGATCGGGCACGACTGTCTCCGAGCATTCAAGTGCCTGCTCACGCATCTGTTTTGCAAGCTCGGCCACGATATGGCGCACACTGACAAGAGCCAGACGACCATCGGCCCATTCGCGGAAAAGATATTTCTCAACGCCTTCGGCAATCTGCTTGGCATATGTATCGAGGCTACGGGCCTTGTCACGGTAAAAGTTTTCCACACCTACGCTGCGGAATCCCTCCTGATAACCACCACGGCACAGATCAACAAGCTTGTCAAACGGATGCTGTGTACCCTTTGCAGCCTCGGCCCAACGGTCAACGCATGGATTCCAATAGCCTGCGAAATCACCAGTAGTCCACTTTTCCTTCTCATCGGAGTCAATGACGTGCTGCTTGAGACGGAGATGCTCCGGAGTAAGCTTCCATGAACCACGCCGTCCCGGATCGCGCACATATGTCACCTCATCAAAAGATGGGGCCTCCTCACGATAGCCTGATGCTGAGCTCCAATTGTTATATTTCATCTGAAGCAATGCGCTGCTTCCGAGTGTATATGCGATATGCTCCTGCAGATCTGTCTCAGGCACAATGATGCGCTTTATGCCGAACGATCCGATAGCGCGGGTACGCACCGGTAGCGGAGATCCTTCCTCAGGATCAGCGGTCTCGTCATATTCATCGCGGTTGTTGCTGAGATTTTCAAATGTGTAGAATCGCCCCAACTCCTGCCCCATCTGATCCATAGTAGAGAATATGCGGCTGTAGACAAAGTCGGCCACGAGTCCGGCAAGTTGCACTGGATCGTTGACAGTATAGCCGAAGTCATTGCGATTTGTGTAAAGTATCAATCCTCCGGCGATATTCAGTTCCTGAGGAATGGCACCTTTCTTCACATTGTCGGGAGTAGGATTGGCATATGTTAGATATAGACGGCCGGTCTCTACGGTAGTCGATACATCATAAGGTGGTGTTGATACACGTGTGCCCCACTCCATATTATAATGGGACGAGAAGAGATTGTTCAGTTCCAACAGAGCTCCATATCCATTGGCCTTGTAGCGGCCATTGTCCCAGTTGGGCTGAGGGTTAGCTTCCGGAATCTGGCAGAATACGGTAAGAGTGAATCCGGTTTTCTCTGAAATGTTATGCTCGAACATCCATTTTCGGGTCTGGGTAATGGCATCAATGATCGAACCGGAACCTGTACCACCGGCCAGGCCACAGAATATATGCACATTGATAGTACTACCAACCTCTTTTTGCTGCACATCTTGAACAGCATTGGCGAGCTTGGATAGATAGGCTTCTATATTGGATGCAAAAAGCAGACGGCCTGCACGGCGCTTCTGATCGGCAGCTGCCCCAACCGGACATACGGCAGACTGTGTGGCGCCTACATTTCCGAGGATACCCGTAAGACGTGGATAGCCTTTTGGATTGGCGAATATGGCATCGATGTTGCTGTGCGTCTTAATATCCACAAAATCATTGGTCTCAAAGACGCAGTTGCCATGTATGGTCTGATAAGTGATATCAGATGCATCGAGCATAGCACGGTCGCTATCCACATAGATAAATCCCAATGGAAGATTTCTGCGCTGGGCAGCGTCGAACTCTGTCCAAAGGCGCTGTCGGAATGCTTTGAGAATCTTTCCTCCGGTGCCTCCGAGACCAATAAGAATGTCAGCCATAATGCTTTAAGATATTTAGTTTTATTCAGAAATTCATTGTCGAAGATGACGAGCCATAGCCTCCACCTGACGATGTATAAAAATCGTCCGATACCCTATGTCTTGTCCTACGGCGAGAGGGGAGCAGGAATCCGGCTCCAATAATTACTATCAGGAAAGCTCCGAGCCACATACATCGGCGCCATATATATCCCAACATCACATCATCGGTCAACTGACGCAGGGTAATAGCGCCATCCATCAGGCCTTGACGACCGTCATCAACATAGTCGCCCATCCCCGGCACCTCACTTATAAGTGCACTCACGCTCTCCACATCAGCAATCTGACCTGCAATCTGAGCAGCATCAAGGGCCATATGCACATAGCCCCTCACAGCTTCCGCCCCGAACAGGAGCACAAACTGAAACGATGCAAGAACAATGAGAAGCAAAGACAAAAGGGCATTTACAATCACGGAGGCTCGTGCCACGTAATGAAGCAGCAAAGCCACAGCGACAGTAAGCGCCAAAGCGGCGCCTATACCTGTAAACAGCGAAGACAAAAATGCCCAAAGCGTATCCATGGTGGTTTAGGGGATGATTTTGCACTTATACCATCCCACACCCGAATACTTACAATCTGAAAGAAAATGGGGGGGGTATTTGGTGCAAATTTAAATCATTTTTCATAGTCGCGCAATTTTTTCATTTATTTTTAACGCATTTATGAGTTATTTTTTCAGCAAATCACTGACTAGAGAGATGTATAGCATATGGTAATGAGCTGTACACAGATAAAATCAAGTTACAATCCGTAACCCACATATAAATTTATATAAAATAGAACGGCGCCTGAATGCGATTGCACTCAGGCGCCGGCCGATATAACGAGATTATGAGTAATTACTTGTTCTCGATGGTCTCAACTTCAGGATCTACACCCCACTGCTGCTGGGCAAGACGCTTGTAGTTGTTGTAACGCCACTGAGCGTTGGCCTTGGCAGCAGCAAAGAGTTCGGCAGCTTCGGTAGGATACTGCTTCATTACAGAAGCGTAGCGCACCTCACCCTTAAGGAAGTTTTCGAACTCATCCCAGTTAGGCTCCTTGCTGTCGAGAGTGAAGGGGTTCTTGCCTTCCATCTCAGCGGCAGGATTATAGCGCCAGAGGTGCCAGTAACCGCATGCCACAGCATTAGCCTCTTCCTGCTGAGCCTTGCCCATGCCGGCCTTGATACCATGGTTGATACAGGGAGCATAAGCGATGATCAGCGAAGGACCGTCGTAAGCCTCAGCCTCGCGGATAGCCTTGAGTGTCTGAGCCTGATCGGCACCCATTGCGATCTGAGCCACGTAGACATAGCCATAAGTTGTGGCGATAAGACCCAGATCCTTCTTGCGCACGCGCTTGCCTGCAGCAGCAAACTTGGCGATAGCGCCGATAGGTGTAGCCTTTGATGCCTGACCGCCGGTGTTGGAGTAAACCTCGGTGTCGAGCACAAGGATATTCACATCCTTGCCGGAAGCGATCACGTGGTCAAGACCACCGAAGCCGATATCGTACGAAGCACCGTCGCCGCCGATGATCCACTGGCTGCGCTTAACAAGATAGTGGCGGAGCTCAAGCACCTTCTTGCAAGCCGGGCATCCGCAGGCTTCCATGAGAGGAACGAGGGCGTCGGCGATTTCGCGGGAACGCTCTGCATTATCCTTCTCATCAAGCCACTGTGTGGCGAGAGCCTTGATCTCATCGGAGCAGGTGGGGCAGTCGAGCAGACCACGAACCTCTACGTCGAGACGAGCACGGAGTTTGTCGTTGGCAAGAGTCATACCGAGGCCAAACTCGCAGAAGTCCTCGAACAGGCTATTGGCCCATGCCGGACCGTGACCCTTATCGTCGGTAGTATAAGGAGTTGATGGAACAGATCCGGAGTAGATAGAAGAACAGCCGGTAGCGTTGGCTACGATCTCACGGTTGCCGAAGAGCTGAGAGATGAGCTTAACGTAGGGAGTCTCACCGCAGCCAGAGCAAGCGCCAGAGAATTCGAAGTAAGGAGTAGCAAACTGCGAATTCTTAACGTTGGCCTTGACATCTACAAGATTCTGCTTTGACTTAACAGAAGCTACGCAGTAATCCCACTCTGCCTGTGCAGGAAGCTGGGTTTCAAGAGGCTTCATCACGAGAGCCTTGTTGCCCTTCTTGCCGGGACATACATCAACGCAGTTAGAGCATCCGAGACAGTCGAGAACGTCTACGCTCTGAATGAAACGCATGCCAGTGAACTGCTTGCCGATAGCAGGGATAGTGTCATTCTCGCCGAAAGGAGCGGCAGACATTTCCTCCGGAGTGAGGACGAACGGACGGATAGCAGCGTGAGGACATACATATGCACACTTGTTACACTGGATACAGTTCTCTTCGAGCCATTCGGGAACGAATGCTGCAACACCACGCTTTTCGTATTTTGCAGTACCCTGCTCCCATGTGCCTTCGGTGAAGTCAACGAAAGTGCTCACGGGAAGGAGGTCGCCATCCTGAGGGTTGATGGGGCGCACTACCTCATTGATGAAAGCGGGATCAGAGTTAGCGGCAGCTGCCTCGGGAGCGAGCTGTGCCCATGCGGGATCCACGTCGAGCTTGTGGTATTCGCCACCACGGTCAACTGCTGCATAGTTCTTATCGACAACATCCTGACCTTTCTTGCCGTAGCTCTTCACGATGAACTTCTTCATCTGCTCAACAGCAAGATCAACGGGGATAACCTCGGTGATGCGGAAGAATGCCGACTGGAGGATGGTGTTGGTACGGTTACCGAGACCAATCTCCTGGGCGATCTTAGTAGCGTTGATATAATATACTGTTATATTGTTTTCAGCGAAGAAACGCTTAACCTTTGCAGGAAGGTTCTTTGCGAGTTCCTCACCATCCCAGATTGTATTAAGAAGGAATGTACCACCCTTGCGGAGACCGCGTGTCACATCGTACATGTGGAGATAAGCCTGCACATGGCATGCAACAAAGTTAGGGGTTGTCACCAGATAGGTAGAGCGGATAGGCTCGTCGCCAAAGCGGAGGTGTGAGCAAGTGAAACCGCCCGACTTCTTGGAGTCGTAAGAGAAATATGCCTGGCAATACTTGTTTGTGTTGTCACCAATGATCTTGACAGAGTTCTTGTTTGCACCTACAGTACCGTCGGCACCAAGACCATAGAACTTAGCCTCGAAAGTACCTGCCGCGCCAAGTGCGATCTCTTCCTTGAGGGGAAGTGACTGGAATGTAACGTCGTCAACGATACCGAGAGAGAAGTTGTTCTTAGGCTCGGGAAGAGCAAGGTTCTCGAATACAGAGATGATCTGCGCAGGAGTAGTATCCTTTGATGCGAGACCGAAACGGCCACCAACGATCACAGGAGCATTCTCAACGCCGTAGAAGCAATCAACTACATCAAGATAAAGAGGCTCACCCTTGGCTCCAGGCTCTTTGGTACGATCAAGCACGGCAATCTTCTTGGCAGTCTTGGGCACAGCTGCAAGGAAATGCTTTGCAGAGAACGGACGATAGAGGTGAACACTAAC
>CANPDS010000088.1 GCA_947573015.1 uncultured Muribaculum sp. | reverse complement strand
CATGGTGGAGCTTAACGAACACACTCCACGGCAGGAAGTAGCCGCAATGCTCCAACCCATCCTCGATGGCACCGACTGTGGAGTGATATCCGAGGCCGGCTGTCCGGGAGTAGCCGATCCCGGGGCCGATCTTGTAGCCGTGGCACAACGCCATGGCATCGAGGTAGTGCCTTTGGTGGGACCATCGAGCATCCTCATGGGGCTAATGGGCTCAGGATTCAACGGACAGAACTTTGCATTTCTCGGGTATCTGCCTATCGACGGGCCGAAACGCACAGCCGCATTCCACGACATGCAACGTCGCATAACCCGCGACTCGCAGACGCAGATCTTCATCGAGACCCCATACCGCAACAACCGCCTCATCCGCGAGATGACCACCTCCCTCCCCGGCAACCTGCTGCTGTGTGTGGCCTCCGACATAACCGGACCTCGCCAGTCGATAGTGACCCGTCCGCTATCGACATGGGCCAAGGCCACATATAATTACGACAAGACCCCAACCATATTTCTCCTCTATAAAGAAGCATAACCACCACTCTTGACAATGGCAAAGCGCTCAAAATACTCCATAACCGATTTCCCCGGACTCTTCGACGATCAGGAGGGAAGCATCGGCTGTACTCCGCAGGCTCCGCTGTCGGTGCAGGCGGAGATCGCGCGTCATGCCACACGCCTCGAAGGTGGGCGCAACACATTTCCCCGACCGACCGCCGACTCACCTTTCGGACCTGTCATAGCAAGCCCGGTGCCCAATCGCATACGCTTCATGTCGTTCGGCTCCGGATCATCGGGCAACTGTTGCTATATCGGCGACTCCCAGTCGGGATTTCTCGTGGATGCCGGTGTTGACGCACCAAGTGTGATCGACACCTTGCGTCGCCACGGCATAAGCATGCAGCATATCAAAGGGATATGCATCACCCACGACCATAGCGACCATATGCGTTGCGTGTACAGTATTCTGCGCAAGCATCAGCATATGTCGCTCTACTGCACCCCACGGGCATTAAGTGGAATCATGCGCCGCCACAGCGTGTCGCGCCGCCTGAAAGACTACCATGTAGCAATCTACAAGGAGATACCTTTCACCATCGGCAACTTCACCATAACCGCATTCGAGACCCTTCATGACGGGACGGACAATGCAGGGTTCTACATCGAGCATGACGACCGCGCCTTCACTATCGCCACCGATCTGGGATGCATATCTCCACGTGTCGACCACTATATGAGGCTCACCGACTATCTTGTGATCGAATCGAACTATGATCTGGAGATGCTGCTCAAAGGCTCCTATCCGGAATATCTGAAAGCACGCATACAGACCGATCACGGCCATATGGACAACCGCGACACGGCCGACTATCTGGCGTCGATCTATACCCCGAGGCTCAAGAATGTGTTTCTATGCCATCTGTCGCAGGAAAACAACACTCCCGAGAAGGCACTCGCCCAATCGCGCAACGCACTTGAAGCCAAAGGGCTCACCGTAGGCGAAGGTAATGATTCCCCATCCGATCTGAGCGCCGACATACAGCTGGTGGCTCTCCCCCGCATCGGTGCCTCACGGTTCTACACTTTCCGCCCCTCCTCCCAGAAATAACCAGTGATAATTTACTTATCTAATTTTAAATAAAGCACTACACAAATGAGCAATCCACATCGTTATTGCGTGATAATGTGCGGAGGTATAGGCTCCCGTTTCTGGCCCTATAGCCGCGCCGACCGTCCCAAGCAGTTCATTGACTTCCTTGGCACAGGACGTTCGTTGCTCCAGATGTCTTACGACCGTATACTCCCACTTGTAGATAAAGAGCATGTGATTATCGTGACCAACGAAGTATATGCCCCACTTGTACGCGAACAGCTACCCGAACTCGCCGACCATCAGATACTTCTTGAACCGGCACGCCGCAACACGGCACCCTGCATAGCATGGGCGGCCAACCATATCTACGCCCTTGACCCGGAGGCTTCGATGATCGTTACCCCCAGTGACCACCTCATCACACGCGAACTTGAGTTTATCAAGTCGATCGAACAGGGATTCCGCTTCGTGGAGGAGAATGATGCCCTGCTGACTCTCGGCATCAAGCCCACACGCCCCGAGACAGGCTACGGCTACATACAGATAGGCGAACCTGTTGCCGGTACCGACGGCATACTGAAAGTAAAGACATTCACCGAGAAGCCCGACCTCGATCTGGCAAAAGTATTCGTAGAAAGCGGTGAATTTTTCTGGAACTCAGGCATTTTCCTATGGTCGGCAAAATCCATACTGGAAGCACTGCGCAACTATGCTCCCGACCTCACCGCTACCTTCGAGCGTGGTGCCGCCGACTTCGGCACCGAACGTGAGCGTGCATTCATCGAACGTGAATTCCCCGGATGCGTGAGCATATCGATCGACTATGCGGTAATGGAACGTGCATCGAACGTATATGTAGAGTGTGTCGACTTCGGATGGAATGACCTCGGCACATGGAGCTCGCTCTATGACAACTCGCCCAAAAACCGTGAGCACAACGTAACCCAGAACTGCCGCGTACTGGCCTACAACTCTACCGGCAACATTTTTGCCGTAAAGGGCGAGAAACTCGTGGTAGTCAACGGACTGGAAGACTATATCGTGGCCGATGCCGACGATGTGCTCCTGATCTGTCCCAAATCGGACGAGCAGCATATCAAGCTCTACGTCAACGACGTGAAGCTTGCATATGGCGACAAGTATCTCTAAGCGCTCCAAACTATCGGGGCTGCCGGATGTTATATAAGGTAACATCACCAAAATTCAAGACTCATATGAACGAAAATCATAAATCAGGATTCGTAAATATCGTAGGTAATCCTAATGTAGGCAAATCGACTCTCATGAACGATCTCGTTGGTGAGCGTATCTCCATCATCACCCAGAAAGCGCAGACCACACGCCACCGCATCATGGGCATAGTCAATACCGACGATTACCAGATAGTGTTTTCCGACACCCCCGGCGTGCTTAAGCCTAACTACAAGATGCAGGAGGCTATGCGCGAATTTTCAGAGGGAGCTCTTACCGATGCCGACATACTCATCTATGTGACCGACGTGGTGGAGGATCCCACAAAAAATGCCGACTTTCTCGCCAAGGTGGCCAAGGAGAAGGTGCCCGTGCTGCTGGTTATCAACAAGATTGACCTCGTGAAAGATCAGGCAGAGCTTGAGAGCATCGTGGCACGCTGGAAGGAACTCCTCCCGAATGCGGAGGTATATCCTACATCGGCAAAACTTCACTTCAACACCAACACGCTTATGGCGCGTATCGTGGAACTGCTTCCTGTAGCTCCCCCCTACTTCGGCAAGGATGCGCTTACCGACAAACCGGCCCGATTCTTCGTCACCGAGATCATCCGTGAGAAGATGTTGCTCAACCTCGACAAGGAGGTGCCCTACTCTGTGGAGGTTGTGGTAGAGAAGTTTGACGAGAAAGAAGATGGCATACACATCATGGCAGTTATCTATGTTGAACGCGACTCTCAGAAAGGTATCATCATAGGAAAAGGGGGCACGATGCTCAAGAAGATCGGCACCCAGGCCCGAAAAGATATCGAGAAATTCTTCGACAAGCATGTCTACCTCGAACTGTTTGTAAAGGTCGAGAAAGACTGGCGCAACCGCGACAACAAGCTCCGCGCCTTCGGCTACATCGAATGACATATACACCGAAAAGTAATAATATTCTTTTTACCCCTGATATCCGGCGGTTCGCTCTAATCAGCGGACCGCCTATTTTTGATGCACTCTGCCGGTCACAGTGCATCAAAAAAGGGGTGTAGGCAAGAAAAATGTGAACTTTTTCAAGTTGCATCTTTATTCATCTTTTTATGGTTAATTTTTGTTTATAGGAGTGAAATCAGTTAATTTTGCAGGCTCAAAACTCGCTCTGCGACAGCTACAGATGGTCGAAAGAGCGCCGGCATGAGGCGCATATTACGACTAAAGGTAAAGTCCTACAGGCAGATTTCAACAACTTACGCATCATCTATATTACAGTATTACAAGTATATAAGTTACCAGTATGAAAAGAATCGTTTTTTTTCTAACGGCCCTTTTCACGTTTACTCTTTCCGCACTTGCGGCCAACCGCACAGTGCAGGGTATTGTGATTAGCGCTGACGACGGAGAACCTCTGGTAGGTGCCACCGTGATGGGAGTAGGCACAACAGACGGTACCGCCACAGACATCGACGGACAGTTTACACTCTCTCTTCCCGAGACAGTGAACCGTCTTAAAGTATCCTATGTAGGCATGCACGCCGCAGAAGTAGCCATCACATCAGGCACAATGCGCATCGAACTCACAAGCGCTAACCAGCTTGACGAGGTTATCGCCGTGGCCTATGGTACAGCTAAACGCTCAAGCTACACAGGTTCAGCCGCAGTTGTCAACGCCAATGATATCTCCGACCGTCTTGTCACCGACGTAACATCAGTGCTCAAGGGTACAGTTGCCGGTGTACAGCTCCAGTCTACCACCGGCCAGCCCGGTGAGGAGCCCAAGATCCTTATCCGTGGTGTAGGCTCAATCAACGCAAAAACCGATCCCCTCTACGTAGTCGACGGCATACCCTACGACGGTGGCCTCAACTCGATCAACCCACAGGACGTACAGTCGATTTCAGTACTCAAGGATGCAGCCTCTGCAGCTCTTTACGGTGCCCGCGGTGCCAACGGTGTGATCCTCGTGACCACCAAGCGCGGTCAAGCCGGTCCTGCCAAGGTGACCTTCGATGCACGCTGGGGTGCCAACTCACGTCAGGTTGCTGACTATGAGACCATCGACGACATACCAACGTACTACACTCAGTTCTATAATTCTATCTACAACTACTACGCCCCCTACGGCGCAGAGACAGCCGAAGCCTACGTCAACCGATATATGGATTCGACAAACAGCAACGTCAATGTATTCGGCTATCAGATGTGGACAATCCCACAGGGTGAGCACCTTTTCCTCTCAAACGGCACAATCAACCCCAACGCGACTCTCGGCTACTTCGATCAGAACCGCAACATTGGTCTCGTTCCTGACGACTGGAAGAAGGGCACATACCGCAACGGTTTCCGCCAGGAGTACAACCTCAGCATCAGCGGCGGCAACGACCGCATGAACTATATGGTCAGCGGCTCTTATCTCGACGATCAGGGTATCATCCAGGAGTCAGACTTCAAGCGCTTCACTACCCGTGCATCAGTAGAATATCAGGCAAAAGACTGGCTCAAGATCGGCACAAACATCACCTATACATACCAGTCGTCAAACAATCCCTACGGACAGGACGAAGATGGCTACTCAGGCAATGCATCCTATATGGCAAACTTCATCGGCCCGATGTACCCGATGTACCTCCGCAATGCCGACGGATCGCTCAAGACCGATCCCCTGCCACCCCACCGCGAGCTTTACGACTACGGTATGTCCGGACTCGATGGCATGAACATATCACGTTCATTCATGTCGGGTGCCAATCCCACCGGTACACTTGTCTATGACAAGAACGAATATCTCCACGATGTATTCAACGGCAAATGGTTTGCCCAGATCACTCCCCTCGAGGGCCTGTCGTTCACAGGTTCAGTAGGTTACTGGTTTGACTGGTACCGCTACAACAGCCTCGGCAACAACCGTTACGGCCAGATGGCGATGTATGGTGGCAATGTAACACAGCAGACAGTGCGCAACCGTTCGATCAACCTTCAGTTGCTCGCCAACTACGTTAAGACATTCAACAACGTACACAACTTCGACTTCCTCCTCGGCTACGAGAGCTACGACCTCAACATGGCTGAGATCTACGGACAGGGCGAGACAATCTTCTCCAACGACAACTACACTCTATCCAATGTCATCGACAATCTTGAGGTAGGCGGCACTATCGACAAGTATGCCACCCGTGGCTACTTCGGCCGTATCAACTACGACTACGATTCAAAATACTTCGCCAGCGTCAGCTACCGCCGCGACGCATCGTCACGCTTCGCCAAGGATCACCGCTGGGGCAACTTCTGGAGCGTGAGCGCCGCATGGGATCTCGCCAACGAGGAATTTATGGACAACGTAGCGTGGATGGACATGTTCAAGATCAAGGCATCTTTCGGACAGCAGGGTAACGACAATGTAGGCAACTACTACCCCTGGGCCAACCAGTATCAGGCATCAGGCTCCAACGGCCTCTGGTCGGTAGGTCCCCTCTACTACAAAGGTAATCCCAATCTGACATGGGAGACCTCAAACAGCTTCAATGCCGGTGTTGACTTCGCTCTCTTCAACTCGCGCCTCATCGGTAGTCTTGAGTACTTCTCGCGCCAGACACACGACATGCTCTATTACCGTCCCACCGCAACATCGCTCGGCTACGACCAGATACCTATGAATATCGGTTCGATGCGCAACAACGGTCTGGAACTCGACCTTACCTACCAGATCATCCACAACAAAAACATCGACTGGAGCGTAAGCGGCAACCTCACATATGTTAAGAACAAGGTGCTCAAGCTTGCACCCGAGCTCAACGGCACATGGATCTCAGGCTCCCGCATCTATCAGGAGGGTGAGTCGATGTATCAGATCTACTGCGTGAAGTATGCAGGTGTAGATCCCGAAAACGGTAACGCACTCTACTGGGCACGCCGCACCGACGGCACAGAGGAGAAGGTAAGCAACTGGTCGCTCGCACGTAACGGCGATGCAGAGCAGGGCTACGTAGAGAACCGTCAGAAGTCGGGCAACATGCTTCCTCCTGTATATGGCGGTGTATCCACCAACCTCAAGATCTACGGATTTGACTTCGGCATCAACTGCGGCTTCCAGGTAGGCGGCAAGATGGTCGACTACGGCTATCAGCTCCTCATGTACGGTGCCCGTCAGAGCGATGCCGGTCAGGCTCTCCACAAGGATATGCTCAACGCATGGACTCCCGAGAACCGCAACACCGATGTGCCGGCACTCGCATGGAGCGGCAATCAGGCTACATATGCCACAGCGCTTACCGACCGCTGGCTCATCAGCAGCAACTACTTCACAATCAACAATATCACCGCAGGCTACACACTTCCCAAGGCTATTGCTGCCAAACTCAGCTGCACCAATATCCGTGTGTACTTCTCGGGCGACAACCTCTACCTCTGGAGCAAGCGCAAGGGTCTTGACCCCCGTCAGGGCTACACCACTTCACTTGCCGGCTCTTACTCGGCTCTCCGTTCGGTATCAGGTGGCGTGAAGATTGAGTTCTAATCCATTAAGATGATTCACAATGAAAAAATTCACAAAATATATCGCCGGCTCACTCGCTGTGGTGACACTGGCGGGGTGTAACGACCTCAATACCCTCCCCATGGGAGAATATTACACCGATGGTCAGCGCGAGGATGCTATCGAGGCCAATCCGGCAGCTATCGAAGGTGTGATGGCGGCAGTATATGCCAACTGCTACGCATTCGAAAAGAACATCGACGACTATCTGGCCGACTTCGGCTATCCTGCCACCATGCTTGCGCTGGACAACCGCAGCCAGGACATGTCGATGGATATGGTATACGGATGGTTTGAGGACAGCGAGCTATACACCGACAATACTCCTACCAACAGCAACGTGACCTGCACATGGGGCACACTCTATCGCGTGATCTACTCATCCAACGACCTTCTGAAGACAATCCCGGAGGACACCGAGAATAGCACTCTTCTCAACTATAAAGCTCAGGCTCTGGCCATGCGCGGATGGGCGCTCCACACATTAGTGCAGCTTTTCGCCACACCCTACAGCGTCAACCCTCAGGCACCCGGCATTCCCGTGATCACCGATAAAAATGAGGCCGAGGCAGAAGCAAATGGCTCACCACGTGGCACTGTCGCCGAAGTATATACCCAGATATTAAGCGACCTTAACGAAGCTGCCGACATCTTAGATACCCCGGGCATCTACACATCACGTTTCGACAAGCGATTTGTTGATCCCTCGGTAGTACATGGTCTTCTTGCACGCGCTTATCTCTGTAAAGGTGAGTATACTGACGCAAGCGACAATGCCGACACGGCACTACAGCTCGCCGACGGTTCTCACTGCGGCACCGATGTGGTAAACAAGCCCGCATTCAACAGCTTCTCGCAGGACGATTTCATGTGGGGCATACATATCAGCGATCAGGATGCTAATGGCCTCTACACTTTCGCAGGCATGATGGGCTCGCTCACCTATGGCTACGCTTATGCTGGCCAGTGGCGCCGTATCAATGGCAAACTTTGGGAAATGATCCCAGAGGGTGACGTGCGCAAAGGCTGGTGGCAGGGCGATGAACCGGATCCCAATTGGATTGACGAAGAGGATCCGACCAACAGCATCTACGTATATCAGTCAAATGTTGCCAACTACTCTCCAAAGGGTTATGACAGCAGCGTCGAACCTTATGCGCCCTACGGACTTGAGGTTATCCTCGGTCTGCTTGATTGTCCTCCCTATGCTACTGTAAAGTTCGCACCATATCAGGACTACATTCTCAACTCTACCGGTGCTACCGACATACCTCTGATGCGTACCGAGGAGATGGAGCTTATCATCGCCGAGTGTCAGGCTCAGACCGATTGGCAGACCGCCAAATCAACCATCGAGAGCTTTGTCAACACATACCGTTGGGTAGATGAAACCGCGCCCTATGTATGTCCGGCCTCAACCAAGGAGGAGATGCTCGATGAGATATGGTTCCAGCGCCGTATCGAACTCTGGGGCGAGGGCTTCAGCTACATGGACTGTCTCCGTCTGCAGAAAGGTATCGACCGTCGTGGTGGTGACTATCCCGGCGAGGCTGTATTCAACATCGCAGCCAACGCCCCCATCCTTCTCTTCCCTATTCCTAATACAGAGATGGAGGGTAACCACGCCATCACCGCAGCCAACCAGAATCCATCCGGTGAGGCAGTGGTTCTGGGTGGCGCCGCTGCCGAGGCCGATCCCTATTGGTACAAGGCCCGCAACT
>CANPDS010000087.1 GCA_947573015.1 uncultured Muribaculum sp. | reverse complement strand
ACTTGAATATGCCTGAAATCGACGATGTATTCTCCCAATCGATGGTAGCCTGCTGCCATTCGATGTCGCCCTCCTCGCCATCGGCATAGTCGATACGGCGCGGTTTGGTCGGCACGAGCAGTTTGTTAAGATCAAGCCCGATAGAAAGTGTGTGGTAGTCGGCAAGAGGAAATGCGAAATTGGTACCGATACGCAGATTCGTCGGCAGGAATGCCGGAGACGTACCATTCTCAAAATTGAGTTTCGAACCGATATTGCTGATATTCCAACCAAACGACCATTGGCATTCGCTCTGCCCTATAATGGGATATTTGGTGAGATAGCCGGATATATCGGCTGAAAATGCCGATGCTCCGCTCACTGGACTGGCGGCATCCGAACCGCCGTCGCTGTTATATCCAAGGGCCGAGTAAACATATCGGAACACAACGCCCATAGAGTAGCTTTCGGAAAGCTTGCGTGAATAGCCTATGTCAAATGCCATTTCATAAGGATTGAAAGTCTGGCCGGCATATACATCACTGGAGGTCTGCACTTCACCAAGAGAGAAATAACGCAGCGATGCACTAAGAGCCTGATTGTCGCCACCTCCGAACTTCCAGTATCCCGACACATCGGCAAGGAAAATATCATTTACAATCTTGCGCAACCATGGGGTATAACTGAGCGAAACTGCAGCATTGCTATATGCAAAAGCATATTTCGAGGGATTCCAGAACTGGCTGTAGGCATCAGGATCTGTGGCTGCGCCAAGATCACCCATACCTGCTGCACGGGCATCGGGAGCGATCCCGAGCGATACCACGCCGGTCTCAACGGGGTTGAACTCATCCTTCTGCGCCATTGCGTTCTGCGGAATGACCATAGATATGGCCAAAAGCACTAATATGGAAGATAGTATTCTTTTCATAAGATAATGATTCTAAGAGTTCACTCGTATTAAGATTGAGAGTCAATTACAGGCGATTTTCTCACCGTGAAGAAGAAGCATAGCGGGCTACATGCTATCTTTTGAGCTTGTCGAACAAGACTGATTATCGGTGGAAAAAGCGCCGACGCAATTGGCCTCAAGATTAATGCGAAACATATTCTTATAATCTTAAATTTTATAGTCTAATATTTTTTGTGTGTTAAATTCAAACACACTCTAAATCTATTAACCTCGCGTATCGTCATTTTATTGTATGATGGCAACCCAATCTATGTGAAAAAATCAGAAAATCAATGCAGCCTCTATCTACTTCACAGATTATTCGCTAACTTTGTCAGGTTTTCATGCCGCATTCAGAACACCGGCAATTTCTTGCAAGAATGAAACAATATCGCATACTCAACGACATCCTGGGCTGGGTGGCATTCGTCATAGCCGCCGTCACATATCTGTGCACACTGGAGCCCACAGCAAGCTTCTGGGACTGCCCGGAGTTTATCTCACAAGGCTACAAACTTGAGATCGGCCATCCGCCGGGCAACCCTATCTTCATGCTCACGGCACGTTTTTTTGTAAACTTCGTAAGCGATCCGTCAAAGATAGCCCTTGCGGTCAACACCATGTCAGGTCTGCTCAGCGCGGCCACCATCCTGCTTCTATTCTGGACCATCACCCACCTTGTGAAGAAATTGATTGTCAAGGATGATGCCACCACGGTCACTCCATTGCAGATGCTCATCATATTCGGCTCGGCAATGTGCGGATCGCTCGTATATACATGGAGCGACACATTTTGGTTCTCCGCAGTCGAGGGCGAGGTTTATGCATTCTCCTCATTCTGTACAGCACTGGTGTTCTGGCTCATACTCAAATGGGAGAATCGGGCCGATGAGCCTCACAGCGACCGTTATCTCGTGCTGATAGCCTACGTGATAGGCATCTCCATAGCGGTGCACCTGCTCAACCTGTTGTGTATCCCGGCAATAGTGCTTGTATTCTATTATAAGAAATTCAAGAATCCCGACGGACGCGGCTCGATGGCGGCCCTCCTGGTATCGTTTGTGATAGTCGGATTGATACTCTACGGACTTGTACCCGGATTCATCGAGATGGCTCAGTACTCCGAACTGTTCTGCGTCAATGTGCTCGGTCTCGGCTACAACTCTGGCGCGCTCATCTACACAATAATCGCGTTTGCCGTGATGATATGGGCCGTTGCAGAGCTATATCGCCAGAAGAGTCCGGCACGCATCCGCGCATCATTCTTTCTCACCATATTCTTCTCCGGCATACCCTTCATCGGCGAAAGCTGGCTGATACCGGTGGTCATACTTTGCGCGCTCGGATGGTATCTCTGCCTTTATCTCAAAAAGATTCCCGTACGCATTTTCAACATAATAATCCTGTCGATCCTGGTGATATTCATCGGCTACAGCTCTTATGCACTGCTGCTCATCCGCTCCAGCGCCTACACTCCGATGAATCAGAATTCACCCGACAACGTGTTCGCCCTCTCTTCCTATCTCAACCGCGAGCAATATGGCGAGCGTCCTCTCATATATGGCCAGACATTCAATTCAGGCATCATCTACGAGGTAGGACCCGACGGAGTGCCAAAGGCTCTAAAGAAGGAAGGCAAATCGCTATGGGGCAAAGAGGTGAAGACATCTCCCGACCAGCCCGACCGTTATGTCGTGACCGGCAAAAAGATCGACTACGAGATGACGCCCGAACTCAACATGCTCTTCCCACGTATGTACGACAGCAAATTTGCCGAGGCATACCGTGACTGGACAGGCATGACCGGCACACCGGTCGCCGTCACAAACTACGTCGACCAACAGGGCAATCCTATCGGTGAACGCACCACCCGTATCAAACCCTCATTCCTCGAAAACCTCCGCTATTTCTTCAACTACCAGCTCAACCACATGTACTGGCGATATTTCATGTGGAACTTCGCCGGACGACAGAACGATATACAAGGTAATGGCGAAGTGACACATGGCAACTGGATCTCAGGCATTCCATTTATCGACAATGCACGCCTCGGCGACCAGTCACTCCTGCCGGAAGATCTCGGAAGCGGCAACAAAGGCCACAACGTATTCTTCATGCTGCCCCTCCTGCTCGGCATAATAGGTCTGCTGTGGCAGGCATTTACATCAAAGCGTGGTATAGAGCAATTCTGGGTAATATTTTTCCTATTCTTCATGACAGGTATCGCAATCGTGATATACCTCAATCAAGTGCCCAACCAGCCACGTGAACGTGACTATGCTTTTGCCGGTTCATTCTACGCATTCGCCATATGGGTCGGAATGGGTGTAGCCGGTCTATGGCGCCTCATCGCCGGTTTGGCCGACGCCAAATCGTCTGAAGCGCAAAAGAGCCGCATGAACTGGATTGGAGCTGTCGGTGCTGCTGTGTTCGGCATTTTCGTGCCGCTTCAGATGGTATCACAGACTTGGGATGATCATGACCGCTCTGGCCGATATGCCGCACGCGACTTCGGTATGAACTACCTCAGCTCACTCGATGACAACGCCATAATATTCACCAATGGCGACAACGACACCTTCCCCCTATGGTATGCACAGGAAGTAGAAGGATACCGCACGGATGTAAGGGTGGTGAATCTATCATATCTCACCACCGACTGGTATGTCGACCAGCTGCGCCATCCCTCTTACGACGCTCCTTCGATCCCGATGCTCGCCACTCCCGAGGTATATGCCCACGACAAGCGCCAGTTTACATATTTCATCGATCCCGACACATCGCGCGTCAACGCACTTGCGGCTCTGAAGGAAGCTTACCGTGAAGATGCCAAAAACAATACCTACGGCCTCTACGAGTTCCCCCACCCCAACATGTACATCCCCGTCAATCCCGACGACATGGTGGCTTCAGGACGCATTACAGAGGCTGAGCGCACGGCTCTATCCCCCGCAATAAACATCAATCAGAGCGATAACCCCGAGGGTGGACTACGCCTGAGCTCTATGATAGCTATCGACATGCTCGCCACAAACGCCAAAGAGGGATGGAAACGTCCGTTCTACTTTGCGATGACTGTTCCCGAAGACTACTATCTCGGTTTGCAGCCATACATGCGCTCTACCGGCATGGCATATGAGGTCGGTGCCATAAACGAGCCCGGTGCTCATGGGCAGATAGCCGTCAACACCGACAAAGCCTACGACAATGTGATGAACAAGTTCCGCTGGGGCGGTCTCGACCAGACCAAGAGCGCCGACGACATATACCTCGACGAGACTGTGCGCCGCATGGTGACCACCACACGCAGCGCAATGCTCGACCTTGCCACTGCCCTTTACAACGAAGGAGTCACCGCCGAGGCATATTATCTTGAAGACTCCATATCAATGACTCCGGAGAAACGCGTCGAAAGCGAGGCATTCATCAAACAGCGCTATTCACGCGCTACCGATGTGATGAATCTCATGGTAGAGAAACTGCCTGAATACTCCTCACCTTATGGCATACAGATAGGCTACCAGACAGCCGATATATTCGGTCGCCTCGGCGCAATCACAGAGAATCCCGAGCTTACCGCAAAGGGACTTGCTATCGTAATGCGCGAAATCGAGCTCTACAAGCAATACATGCTCTACATACAAAGCCTGTCGCCCGAAAAGTTCAGTTCGCTTACCCGCATCGACCGTTACATATTCGACACCTACTTCATGCAGCTCGTGCAGCTGGCGGTATCACTCGGAGCCGATCCCGAACAACTCGTGAAAGATCTTGCGGCACAGGGAGTCGACTTCAACCGCTACTACCGCAACCATCCTGCCGAAGCACAGTCGTAAGAGATGAAAGGAAGCAAGTATTTCCGTTTCAAGCCATCGCGCTTCATCGAACAGCCGCCGCTGCTCTACCGCATCCTCTTCCCAGAGGCCATATGGCGCATAAAAAGGAAGAGAAGGCGCACGGTCTACCTCACTTTCGACGACGGGCCTATTCCGGAGGTCACACCATGGATCCTCGACCTGCTCGACCACTACGGGATAAAGGCCACATTCTTCCTTGTAGGGGACAATGTGCGCCGGCATCCCGAACTGTTGGAAGAGATCAAAAAGCGAGGTCATAGCTGGGGCAACCATACAATGAATCATCTTCAGGGATTCAAGGAGACTTCGCGCAACTATCTGCGCAACATCAAGGAAGCCGACGATCTCATCGACAGTCCGCTCTACCGTCCACCCCACGGCATCATGCGATGGGGACAGGCCAAGACCATCAAGGACCACTTCAATATAGTAATGTACGATGTGGTGACACGCGACTACTCCAAGAAACTCCATGGTGAGCAGGTACTGAAAAATGTGCGCCGATACGCCCGCAACGGTTCTATAATCGTGTTCCACGACTCACTCAAAGCCGAAGCCAACCTGCGCTATGCACTACCCCGAGCCATCGAATGGCTGCGCGACCAGGGCTACGAGTTTGCAGCAATACCTATGTAATCCAGGGCCTATGCTCGACAAACTGCTATGTGAATGCGGTGCTCTGGCATGGGGTGTGGCTCAAGCCGATACCGTCGATGGATCGGCCCTCTCCCTCCGCGACTCTTGGCTTCAGGCTGGCAACCATGCCGGCATGGAGTATCTCGAACGATATTCTGAACTACGTGCCGATCCACGCCTGCTTCTACCAGGTGCACAAAGCATAATAGTGGCGGCATTCAACTATTTCCCGTCTCAGCGCCAGCCAGCAGCTGCACCACAGTTCGCATGGTACGCCTACGGACGTGATTACCACGATGTGCTGCGCACACGCCTCAGCAATGTGGCCGAAACATTGGGCGCCGCTTATCCCGATGCACAGTTTCGCGTCTGCGTCGATACAGCCCCCGTGATGGAGCGTTATTGGGCCGTAAAGGCCGGAGTAGGATTCATTGGCCGCAACGCCCAGCTGATCGTGCCGGGTCACGGCTCTGCATGTTTCCTCGGCGAGATCATCACCACCATCGCATTCACTCCTTCTCAACCATGTGCACAGTCCTGTCCGGAAGGGTGCGACCGCTGTATAAGGGCTTGTCCAGGCCATGCTATCGGCACAGACTCAACTGTTGATGCACGCAGATGTCTATCCTATCTTACAATTGAACATCGCGGACCATTCCCTGACGATGCCCCACCGTTAGGCCGTCGAATCTACGGGTGCGATTCCTGCCAGACAGCATGCCCCCTCAATGCCGATGCACGCCCCACCACCATCCCCGAATTCATGCCGAAAGAATCCTTTCTCTCGCTCACTGATGATGATATAGCGACCATGACACAGGAGGATTTCTCGACACTCTTCTCAAAGTCAGCCATAAAACGCACCAAACTCGCCGGACTGCTACGCAACCTCAGCGCCCTGCGCCCACGGTCACACATTTCACCAAAATAATTTAACTCTCTACGTTATCTTACACCCATTTTTTGTAATTTTGCGGCGGAATTTACACACCCGACTAACTAAATACATTAATTTTCACTTATCATCTGTCAATTATAAAATATGTGTGGAATAGTAGGATACATCGGTCAGCAGGAAGCTTATCCGATACTTATTAAAGGCCTTCATCGTCTTGAATACAGAGGCTATGACAGCGCCGGAGTTGCAATCATCAACCCGGATGACCGTCTGAATATTTACAAACACACAGGCAAAGTTGCCGAGCTTGAGACATTCTGCGAGGCAAAGGATATCGCAGGCACAGTAGGCATAGCCCATACACGCTGGGCTACACATGGAGAGCCAAGCGACATAAACGCCCACCCACATTACAGCACTAACGGAAAGATTGCCATAGTCCACAACGGCACAATCGAAAACTACAACGTGCTCAAGCAGGCACTCATACAGCACGGTTGCGAGTTTGTCAGCCAGACCGATACCGAGGTAGTGGTAAAACTTATAGAATACATCCAGACAAGCAACAACTGTACGCTCCTCGATGCCGTTCGCGAGGCTCTCTCTCAGGTGGTCGGGGCATACGCCATTGCCGTGATCGACTCGGATCATCCCGACACAGTAATCGCAGCACGCAAAAGTTCTCCGCTCGTGATAGGTATTGGCGACGGCGAGACATTCATCGCATCCGATGCCTCACCCATAATCGACTATACTAACCGTGTGGTCTACCTCCGCGACAACGAGATCGCCATCATCTCTCGCAACGAACCGCTCAAAGTAATCACAACCGACAATAAGGAATCAAAAATCGACATCCAGACGCTCCGCATGTCGGTGTCGCAGCTTGAGAAAGGCGGATACCCCCACTTCATGCTAAAAGAGATCTTCGAGCAGACCGAAACCATATTTGACTGCGTGCGCGGACGTGTAGTCAACGACACCATAAAACTCTCGGGGGTTTCTGATCATCCCGACCGCTTCATCAATGCCGGACGCATCATCATCGTGGCATGCGGCACATCGTGGCATGCCGGCCTGATCGGCGCACGCCTCATCGAGAACTTCGCTCGCATCCCGACACGTGTCGAATATGCATCAGAGTTCCGCTACGCCAATCCGGTAATCAATTCCGACGACGTGGTGATAGCTATATCGCAGAGCGGCGAAACAGCCGACACTCTTGCAGCCATCAAGCTCGCCAAGGAGCGCGGAGCATTCGTCTACGGAGTATGTAACGTGGTAGGTTCATCCATCGCACGAGAGACCGACACCGGCACATACATCCATGTCGGACCGGAAATCGGAGTAGCCTCTACCAAAGCTTTTACGGGGCAGGTGACTGTGCTCGCCATGCTTGCTCTCGCCATTGCCCAACTCAAAGGCACCGCCTCACGTAGCCAGGTAGCCGAAGTGGCTCGTTCTATCCAGAAATTGCCAGAACTGATCAAGGAGACCCTGCTCCTCAACCCACAGATCGAGAAGCTTTCAAGCACATATACCTACGTACACAATTTCCTCTACCTCGGCCGAGGATACAACTACCCAAATGCGCTCGAAGGCGCTCTGAAGCTCAAGGAGATCAGCTACATCCACGCCGAAGGCTATCCGGCGGCCGAAATGAAGCATGGCCCGATAGCCCTTATCGACAAAGAGATGCCCACCGTCGTCATCGCCCCCGACGACGATCTGCACGAAAAAGTAATATCCAACATACAGCAGGTGAAGGCACGTGGCGGATCGGTAATCGCCATCGTGACTCGCGGCGACACCACCATACCAAAGATCGCCGACCACGTGCTTGAGATACCACCTGTGCCCGAGGCTCTGTCGCCCATCATCGCCGCTATCCCCCTGCAGCTCCTTGCCTACCACATCGCCATAATGAAGGGTTGCAACGTCGATATGCCACGCAACCTCGCCAAATCCGTCACCGTCGAATAACCAGACAGCGATTCATTGTCGCAATCCATAGTTCCGGTGCATCGTCACTTATATCTCCTGCCGTCAACGGAGAGAAATGGGTTAACTTCTTTTTATTAAAGAAAGAAATCAGATGTACCACAATAAAGGAGAAATTATAAATGGCACGTTTTCTATATATCACCAAGGCGGAATATGCCGGGGGATTATCCCCCAACATTACATTCAGTGATAACACTGAACGCCTTATAGATTTCGCTTCATTCTTTAGTTCGAATACCCATACTCAATACAATAAATATTGCAATCCGGATAAATCCAAGAAGTTCTATCTTGATCATGGAAATGTTGTATGGGGAGAAATTGGGACATGATGTTTCCGAATCTTCATATGGGAAATTATGATAAGTGGTTGTTTAAAACATATTTTAAACAGGCTCTTATACAATCAAGATTATTAAACAAGCTCTAAGCCATGTCAAAAAAGAAACAGACTCCGGTGCTGCTGCTCACCGGCTATCTTGGCAGCGGAAAGACCACTCTCGTCAACCACATCCTAACCAACGAGCGCGGCATACGCTTCGCAGTAATTGTCAACGATATCGGCGAAGTAAACATCGACGCGTCACTCATACAGAAAGGTGGTGTGGTAGATACCGCCGACGACTCTCTGGTCGCACTACAGAATGGATGCATCTGCTGCACACTGAAAATGGACCTCGTAAAACAGATCGAAGACATCATAGCCCTCGACCGTTTCGACTATATTGTGATCGAGGCAAG
>CANPDS010000086.1 GCA_947573015.1 uncultured Muribaculum sp. | reverse complement strand
TGCCCATCCAAACATTACGATAGAGACAGGCCCAAGGATCAATATAGTGATGTAAGGGATATCAGGATTAGCCAAACCGGATGCTATCTCATCCGGAATCATACGCAGATAATAGAAATTTATCGCCACCATGATAATGGCTGAGAAAAACAGTATCCGCGCCACCAGATATGGCATCACAGCACACTCGACAGCACCCCTCTCACGTATGATCCTCACTCGTGCCATAAGCAGAAACTGAAATGCGAGCACTACAGCAGGCAACCACAACTTAGGCACAAACAGAGCACAAAAGAGTGTACCGGCCAATGCTCCGGCAGCCACCGCCCAATGTAACCATAAGTTCAAAATGGCATACGAATTTGCTCGAAATCTTTTCTGTTCCATTGCCAAGAGGAATGCAATTATCTTATTTAACTGATTTAAATCTTAAGATCTTGTGAAAACTAAAGTTAGACAAGATCTAAATCCGAAAACGATACATATTAACGCATTGAACGTTCAAAATGTTGCAACATTTTGAGATATACTACGGCACGCGCACCACATCCATATATCGAATGATTCATATTCGGGAAGAGCAACATATCGCATGTGCGGCCCTTCGACTCAAGCACAGATACATACTGCAATGTATTCATAAGATGCACATTATCATCGGCAGTACCGTGCATTATAAGCAGATCGGCTTTGAGATTGGAAGTATGGTTGATCGGTGCACCTTCATCGTAACCATCTGGATTTTCAGCAGGAGTGAGCATGTAACGTTCGGTATAGATAGTATCATAATACCGCCAAGAGGTAACAGGAGCCACGGCTACAACAGCCCTATACGGCGCACCTTGGGCCGAGGCAGCCATCAGCGCTTCATAGCCACCGTAGCTCCAGCCGAACAAGCCTATGCGATCTGCATCGACATAAGGGAGCGATGCCGCATACCGGGCGGCATTGACCTGATCGATAGTCTCATATTCCCCAAGATGGCGGTAGACAGTATGCTTAAAAGCAGTGCCTCGTCCACCAGTGCCTCGTCCGTCCACACATATCACTATGTAGCCTTTTGAGGCATAGAAATAATCCCAATCCATACGCCATCGGTCGCGTACCTCCTGTGAGCCAGGACCACTATACTGATACATGATTACAGGGTAACGCCGTGAGGCATCGAAATCAACCGGTTTAATCATATATCCGTTGAGTGTATATCCGTCGGAAGGCATAGTAAAGAACTCTTTGCGCGGCAGTCGCGGATAACGTGCCATATATGATTTATTGTCGACCAACATGCGTACAGCCTTACCGGTTGAGGCTCCCACAAGAGTGTATACCGGAGCGGCGGTGACATTGCTGTATTCCAACACGCACATATCCATAGCCGGAGTAAATGACGCGGAAGCAGTACCGTTGTCAGGCGAGATATTAACTACCTTCCCTTTTGCATCCACACGGCTTACCACACGACTTAGAGGGGATGTAGAGGCCGCCTGATAATAATGGCATGCAGTCTTTGTATCATAGCCATAATATGCAGTCACATCATAATCGCCCGATGTGATCTGGCGAGTCTGTGCTCCGGCATATGAATACATGTAAAGATGATTGTATCCGGAACGCTCTGACATAACTACAAACCCTTCAGGAAGAAATTTCATGCCCTCATATGCCATTGGATCGATCCATCCGGTAGATGACTCATCCACATACACCGATTTAACGACCGTTGATTTAGGATTTACCGAGTAAACCTCCATACGGTTCTGTGCGCGATTGAGCGTAGCCACCATAAGACGGTCGGAAGATGGAGCATACTCAATACGTGGTATATACTCAATACGCGCGTCTGAAAAACCGACACTCTTGGTCTTACGCAACTCCACATCATAGCTATGCAGTGTCACCACGGAGTTCTTTGCCCCTGCTACTGGATATTTATAAGAATACGATCCAGGGTAAAGAGCATATTCCTCCTGAGGATTGCATGTGCCCTGATAGATAGGGAATGAATATAACGGCACATCCGTCTCATCATATTTCAGATAACATAATGTAGAATTATCGGGAGCCCATGCCATCGAACATGTTGTGTCGAACTCTTCTTCATAACTCCAGTCGGGCACACCGTTCAGCACCGCATTTTTAGCGCCATCGGTAGTCACGGCAACCTCAGTCTGATAGTCAAGCTTGGAGATATAGATATTGCCTCCGGCTGTGAAAGCAATCATACGGCCATCAGGCGACCAGATTGGAGCACGCTGTTCCGAATGATTCTTCGATAGTGGAGAAAGCACATTATGGCGTACCTCATATACATAGTATGACGCCGTAAATGAACGCCGGTATATCGGCTTAGCCTCATCGTACACGAGCACATAACTTTCATCCGGAGAGAACACGTATCCCGAGATTTTAGATATGGTATTATCGCGTGTAGTTTTTACATCAATCACAGTAGCCAGTTCCTTACCGGTACGGATGTCATAACGCACCAGTCGGCGTCCGTCATCGGCCAATGCCGTGTAAGTCTTACCATCAAGAGCAAATGCCATGGCAGCCGGCGCCGCAGGAGCATTTTCCGGGAAAACATACGGAGATATGTCTGATGTAGTGACATCGGCGCCATGCGCAGATATCGATGATATGGCTGGAGAGGCTAAAATTATTGCTGATAAAAGTGTCTTGAAAATCATAGGGATTACAATATCCGATTATTATTGATGAGATAGTGAGAGACCGGTGAATCGTCAGAACAGCAGCATCTGGGCGTCATTCTGCGGTGGCTTCGGCTTACGTGGAGGTTCCTGATAGCCGAAATCGGGATCTGTGGCTACGGCAACTTTCAGATTGGCTCCTTCAGGAGGAGTAGCAACCAACCACTCAGTAGAGTCCATCGACTCATCGATAGCCGATATACGAGGCATATTCTTTTTAGGACGTCCCCGACGTTTTTTTGAAGATGATGCTGACTCTGCCGGAGGCTCTTCAACAGATACAGGAATAGAATTGCCATCAGCATGCACATCACCCTCCGGCAACTCCATTGCATGTGCGGAGGAAGCAATAGCTCCAAACGGAGCACCATCATCTGACAATGAATCCCTAAGTTTTTTCTCAGCCTCATCGAGACGAGCCTGCAACTCGCGTGTCCTGCTTTCAGCAGCTATCATACGCTCCTCGGCAGCCTTCATGGTAGCCTCGGCCTCGATAAGACGATTTTTCAACTGCACATCGGCTTCCGATGGAGATGTTTCAACCTCATTACTGGCATTTACCGCCTTTGCAGATTCCAATTCCGACGTAAGCTCTGCGACACGTGCACGCAAAGCATCGGCTTCCTTACGCAATGTAGCTTCAGCATTTTCACTCATTGCATTTGCTGCATTCATCGCCGTGATCTGTTTGTTAGCTTCGGCAAGACGGGTACGTAAATCTTCCAGATCCTCAATATCTTTCTGTTGCACCTGCTGAACCTTCAGTTTGTTCATGAGGCTTTTTACTTCGAGATCGTACTGCTCCTTCTCAGCCATCGCGCCTGCCACCTGTTGTTCCAGATCACGAATACGCTCGTTGAAAGTACGCTTCTGTCTATCGGCACTAAGTCGCAGGGCTTTCAGCTCTTCGGCAGTCTTACCGGTATCCTTTACCTGAGCACGCAATGAGTCAATCTCTTCCATCATGCGGCGATGTTCACTGTCGCGGTCACGCTCCGCCTCCCTACAAGCAGCAGCCTTTATTCTCGATATATAGTCGCGAAATGATGAATCGACAGTATCATATAAATATCTGCGCTGCGCATCCATATCCAGACACTTTCTGATAAAATCAGGCTGTGCCTCATTAAATACCTCCAGCAGTGAGTCAAATATAGTCAGTGGAAATGCGGTCTCCTGCTTAAGTGGTTCAATCTCTGGAGAAGGCGGCACAGAGGTCGGCTTACCTACTGTGGATATCTCCTCATCAACTATTTGAGAGGGGGTGTCGGGTTGTGATGCATGCGACTGTATGGGGAGGGCCGACGGGCAGTCAGACAAATCGTCAAGCTCATCATCATCATGAGAGCGGAAGCCCAGAGCGCGCAGTATTGAATTCATTGCCATTGCAAGGTTAGATTAATGGATTGAGTCGGCTTGGATATCAGCATCAGGCTTTACAACCACTCCATGGCCTTTACGCCCGTTTATGCCGATAACAAGTGGCGCATCGAAGCGCACTATGCGCACGAACTGACTGTCATACTCTGCAGGAAGAGCATCGAGATAATCCACATCATAAAATCCATCGTCACTTGCTGGATTAATTGTGAAATATCCGACTCCGAACGATGTGAGATTCTGAAAAAAGTGGGTACCCTGGCTTGGCTCAATACGATAGTTTGAAAGCGATGATTCCACAATAAGCCGTGCCGACGAGATATGCGGCCACTTCACAGGAATACCAAGAGCAGTATCGCTTGATCCCCAACGTCCCGGCCCGATAAGCACATAGCCCTCGTTACGCTCCGTAAAGGTACGATTTATTTTTTCAATTTCACGCGCTATGAGTGAATTATTTGCAGAATTGAATCCCTGAGGTTTCACATATACAATAGCCGAAACATTTTCGATGGTGCCATGGCCGAGAGCAGCATTGCTGCGCAGAAGCAACGACTTGTCGGGAAGGCCGAGGATTGAGTCATCGACAATCTCCTTACGCTCAACAATCGGACGAATCTGTAGCCAGTACAAGGTGCCTTTCATCGAGTCTGTGATATCAATCACCCCGGCAAACTCTATCTCTACCGGACGCCCCATCTCCTCCGAACCTTTCGACAGCATGAAGTCGGCAAGCTCCGCAAGAGGGAACACTTTATGTTGCAACACATTGGCAAATGTAACTACACGGCGTCCATCACCTTCGTCACAATCGCGGATCACCTGATCGTACGGATCGTAGGTTGACACCATATACCGCAACGCACCGGTTTTGGCTACATCCTGAATACGCAGACGTGCTATATTGAATCCGTCATCGACTTTGAAATCGGATATAGCCTGATTGCGCATGTCAAGAGCGTAGAATCGTGTCTGTGTATCACGCAAAGCCAATGTAAGCTCCGAGGTCTGCAATACCTTATCGGGATGACGGGGAGAGAACCGCAGACTCAACCCTCCGTCGACTATATACTTACCCAATCCGACGGCAGTCTCCACCACCCCATCTTCCGGCACCTCATCGTTGATGGGGTAATAGTTGAGAGAGCGTCCCACTCCGGAAAAAGAGGGGAAATAGTAATCACCCACATTGCGTCCGACCACCTCCTGTATGATGACAGCCATTTTCTCCTGATCAATGACGTTCTGCGTAGCTGTCATATAGGCCTTTGAATCGGCATAGAATACCGATGCATACACACTTTTGATGGCATCGGAAAGCATGGCAAGCATCTCATACCGATCATCCACATGAGGTATCATGTAAGTGGAATATATGCCGGCAAACGGTTGGTAATGGCTGTCTTCCAAAAGAGATGACGAACGTATGGCCAACGGTTTCTCGACAACTTCGAAAAGAGCGAAAAAGTCCTCGATAAGGCGTTCCGGCAAACGTCCTTGCAGGAAAGCGGCAAGTATCTCCTCATCAGGACGATCCGACAACGCTATCGGATAGAGATTATTACTTTCCATGAATTCATCGAATATGTCGGTACAGATGACCACCGTACGTGGAATAGTCAATGTAACGCCGTCGAAATTATCGCAGACAGGATTTTTCTTTATGATCGAATCAATGAATGCCAGACCACGGCCTTTACCTCCGAGGGATCCTTGACCGATACGCGCGAAATTGGAGTAATGGTCAAAACGGTCCTTACGGAAAATAGCCACTACGCCCCGGTTTTTCATCTTACGATATTTGACAATAAGATCAAAAAACAGCTGACGCACAGCGGGCGCTTCGTCAATACTTTTAAAACGATGCGCCTTGATCACCTCGGCGATCGGGAACAGGGCCCTGGAATAAAGCCAACGTGATATGTCATTGTAGCTGGCATGGTAGAACAGCGATTTCTCCGGTATATCGAAAATATGATGTTGCAGATCCTTGAGATCATGAATGCGGAGAATCTCATTGCCGGTTTCCGGATCGCGGATGATAAAGTCGCCAAATCCGAAATCGCGCATTATAGCATTACCGAGATCTACTGGAAATTTCTTGGAGTTTTTATCAATAAACTGACCTCCGAATGCTTTTACCTTTGGGCGGTTCTCCTCCTCGCTCGACTCTATGATAATCGGCAGATAAGGATCACGCTCACGCAAATAACGAGCCAGTTTCAATCCGGCCTCACTATCCTTTTCGCCCTCGCGCTTGAACGACACATCGGATATCACACCGAGCATGTGCTTGCCGTAACGCTCATACAATTCGACTGCCTCCTCATAATCACGCGCAAGCATTACTTTTGGACGTCCACGCATGCGCAACATCTGTTCATGCTCATTTAGTGCCTCCGTAGAGAATATCAGCGATTGTTTAAGTAGAAATTTGTAGAGAGTTGGTAATACGGATGAATAAAACCGTACGGAATCTTCGACAAGAAGAATCATCTGGACGCCGACCTCATTTATGTCGTTGTCTGCATTCATCTTATCCTCCAGAAGCTTTATTATAGCAAGAAGAAGATCTACATTTCCGAGCCAGGAAAATACATAATCTACTCCTGCAAAATCTTCATTTGAAAGACGGCGCGATACTTCCTTGCTAAATGGTGTAAGCACAACGATCGGAGTTTCCGGCTCCATTGCCTTAATACGCTTGGCTCCTTCGAATGTCTCACTGAGATCCACTCCGGGCATCATTATAATCAAATCGAAACGCTTTAAAGCAAGTAGTTCTTCAGCTTCGGATGGACGTGACACACGTGTAACTCGTGGCGGAGAACTCAGATTCAGCGCTACATACTCAAAATATAGCTGCTCCTCAACGCGACCATCCTCTTCCATCATGAAAGCATCGTATGGCGACGCAACAAGCAAAACATTGAAGATGCGGCGCTGCATCAGATTCTGAAACGCCGTATCTTTCAGATATAGTTGGCTTAGACTCTCCTCATTCATTTAAGTGTCTATTCTAAATATTTTTATTTCAGTAGCTCATAAGGCTTTTATGCCCACACTTTTCAGTGCTTCTATGCTTTCCACAAAGTTACTCAATCCTGCCCATGCACACAAGCATAGTTTCTATCAGCAGCAATAAATTCTTTCATGGAAATTTGGTAAATTTGTGATCAGGATGATGCAACAGCGTAAAATAATACATGTGGATATGGATGCTTTCTTCGCTTCGGTAGAGCAGCGCGACAATCCGGCGCTGCGCGGCAGACCGATAGCAATAGGAGGCGACAGCCCGCGCAGCGTGGTAGCTACGGCAAGCTACGAAGCCAGGCCATATGGTGTACACTCAGCCATGCCCATGTGTTTTGCCAAACGCTTGTGTCCTTCATTAATCGTTGTAGAGCCTCGTTTTGAAGTATACAAGGATGTATCCAACCAGATCAGGACCATATTTCATGACTACACACCGGCCGTCGAACCGCTATCACTCGACGAAGCCTTTCTTGATGTAAGCCATCATCCGTCTGCGACAATTGTAGCGAAGGAAATAAAACAGAAAATACTCAATATTACCGGCCTCACCGCATCCGCAGGTGTCTCGGTCAACAAGATGCTGGCAAAAATAGCTTCAGACTACAGAAAACCTGACGGCCTTACGGTAATCACACCTCGACAGATTGAAGATTTTGTCGCCGCTCTTCCAGTTGAGAAATTTTTCGGCATAGGAGAGGTTACAGCCTCACGTATGCACCAACTTGGCATATACACCGGTGCCGACCTACGCAACCATACCGAGGCTGAGCTTATACGCAATTTCGGCAAAGCTGGCCATGAGTATTACCTTTATGCCAGAGGAATTGATCCACGTCCGGTAGTATCGCAACGTATCAGAAAGTCGGTCGGTGCAGAAACCACATTTATGGAGGACACCGACAACCGCCGTACACTTGGCTATGAACTTGCCGGAGTACGTGCCGACGTGATGCGGCGTATGACAAGAATAAACTTCCAAGGACGAACGGTAGTGCTGAAATTGAAATTCGACAATTTCCGGCAGATAACCCGTTCACGTACCCTACTCCATCCCGTTACCGATCCCGGCATGCTTCGCGACATCTCGGAATCGCTGCTTGACGACAGTGATTTCGAAGGACACAAGGTAAGGCTCATCGGTCTCACTCTCACCAACTCCATCGACACCAACCAGTCCGATACCGTCCAACTCGAATTCGACTTCGGCGACTACTGACCATATGCAAAAGTCTGTTGGAGAAACGCACACCTCTCTCCATCCATTCTGCAACGACAGTAGTCATTGTGCGTCACAGTCGTCAATTTCAAACCATACAATCAGTTTTCTTGCGATTACCAAACATGATGCCACGTTTTACACGTCGGCGATATATCATGAAATTGTCAAAACACAGATATGTAAGAAGAAGGATACCGCACAATTCAAACCAAGCATGAACTGACTTAGGAGTCATCATCACCCCCAATCCACGACCGATTATACATGATATACCCAGCACCATAAGCGTAGCCGATATATTCCGTTTCACTCTATTACTCAGCATATACAACAATACGTATTGATCCGATGCCAATATAAAAAAATATCAACTATATGAAAAATAGTTCAGATGGGATTGCACCATAAAAAACGTCAGTCAAAAGCGCTATGATACTTCTGACTGACGTTTAATAAATTTACTATATAATATTACTTCACCGGAACAATGGAGATTGCAAATCCACCGCCGGGAGCCATATGGATAGTCGGAGCGGAGTGAGAGGTTACAGTTTCGCGACGGATAGTATATGCTGAATTGGTATCGCAATGCGCATCAGGAGCATCCGTATAGAACGTTGCCTGATAAGTCACCCCGGACTTAAGGAATGACATAGGCACAGTGACATCACGTGGCTCCTCATTGGTGACACCACCTACATACCAGTCATCGCTACCTTTTGCACGGCGAGCAACGATGATAAACTCGCCTGGTTCAGCATCGA
>CANPDS010000085.1 GCA_947573015.1 uncultured Muribaculum sp. | reverse complement strand
ACTGCCGATGGAGACCCATTGTCCGGGCCACAGATAGAAGAATTGATAAGAACGCCGAAAATTAAGACTGAATATTCATTCTGAGTTGCAGGACAAACTACTTTCACAGCATCATCAATGCAATGCTGCCCATGAAGAGCTGAAAGAGGAAGACATGAAATATAGCCTAGCTCAAATCAGTTTTCTCCGTGCCTATATCACAACAATGATGCAGCCATAGCTTGAAGCGGAGGAACTTCAGAAATTACACCACAACGCAAAGATTTGGACTGTGCATGAGATGCCACCATTCACACCTGTAAATCTCCGAAGCAATCATCTCACCAAAGAAGATCTCAAGCACTGGGGATACAATGTTGGCAAGTTCTTACGCTTACAAGGTGGCATAATAGCCCTTTCATAAAGAAAATCTTTGAGAAACCATTTGAGAGCACAGCAGTGAAAACTATCGAGCAAAAGCTCCATGAAAGTAAATCAACAAAGGAGAGCATCACTATTCACACTGCCGATCAGATGGACCAGCTTTTTGCTCACTTCCAGCGTTACGGCAACATAAATCTCTCAATACTCAACAAGAAATAGTCAGTCTCGACTGTCCACATAGCGGATAATATCGTAAATCGCCTGTGTTATCCGCTTTTCTGCTATAAGTCAATCCGGTATAGCACATTGTCATCAAAGATCAATACCGTATAAAACATGGCGTAACAGGCACGAATCCTCTGCAAGTTTTGGATGATTGAACTCACCTATTTTTCTCATCCCTATTTTCTGCATCACTCTCTCTGACGGCTTATTTATCTCTGCGGTGAAAGAATATAGCCTTGTAAGTCCATGAAATTTGGCAAGTCGCAAAACCTTTTTCGCAGCCTCAGTCGCATATCCATGATTATGATGATCAGCGGCCAACCGCCAGCCAATTTCTATGCCGGGAGTGAAGTGTGCATCAAATCCGATCTCATGAATACCGACATAGCCTATAAACTCTCCGCTTTCTTTTAACTCCACCGCATACAGCCCCCACCCTTTTAGTTCAAATTCATACTGGATACGGTGGTAAAACATTTCGCTCTCAACATCCGTCAATGTAGAAGGAAAATATTTCATAACCTGCGGATCTTTGTTCATTTTGGAAAACGGTTGCAAATCAACCGGCTTCCATGAACGCAAAATCAATCGCTCTGTCTCAGCATATATGGTAGGGAGGTTAATCATCTTGCAAAATTAATTAATTCAAACCATATTCCATTATTCCCAGGCTACTACCAAGCGATATATTAAAGTCGGATTTAGTAAAAAAATTATCAATATTCATATAATCGTAAGAATCAGCAGATACCCATATCCGCAAACCCCAAGTATTGATTACTATTCACGAATCCATGCTGTAACTTTAGGTACAATAAGAGCCAGCACAGGCACCAACGAAAGAGCAAACAGCAACAGTAATTCGCCAAGATCTGCCACGGTAACAGTACCCTTGACCATGATGCGCTCACACCATCCCACCCAATAGCAAATCAGTATCACTACCGCTATTCCATATGTCCCCCACTCCACACGGCTCAATATGCGTCTACGCCGGGGCGGAAGGCGATTCATCACTTTACGCGTAAACCATGCCGTCACCGGAGCTTCCGGAAGTCCGGTCTTAAAAGCCTCACGCAACATGGTGTCTTCATCGGTTATCTTATCAATATGTTTCATTGTAATTCTCCAGTATAATTAACCTAATCTTCTTAATCTATCTCACCTTAGCCATCTTAGCTTTTGCTCGCGAAAGATGGCTTTTGACTGTCCCTTCAGGAATTTCCATTATACGCGATATATCCTTGATCGGTCTGTCCTCAAGATAAAACAACAGTACGGCTCCACGTTCTGCCGGTGATAGCACCTTGAGACACCGCTCAACATCCATACGCGCCTCAGCCTTTCCTGCCATATCCTCCATAGGTCCTGACGACACATCCGGTGGATCATCCTGCAGCAACTCGCGGTTACGGCGCAAATATCCGTAATACTCATTCATGGCTATACGAAACAGCCATGTCTTGAAGCGCGCCACGCCTTGCCACGACCTCAACCCCATGTACGCTTTTAAAAACGTGTCCTGAGCGAGATCATCGGTAAGCGAAGCATTGCCCATAGTAAGATTGAGCAAGAATCGCCGCAATGGTTGTTGATACTCCACGACAAGCCGCTCGAATGCACGCCGGTCATCTCCGGCAACACATCGGGCAACAAGCCGCAATTCTTCCCACTTTGTTAGCATCAGCGACGAGGTGGAATAGGTGGAAATTTAGGGTTATTCACATTCTCATCTACCGGATCGGACTCTAACGATTGTGTCTCGCGCAATCGCTGCTCCTGTCGATATGAAATAAGTTTGCCTACGCCTATTATTATGGGCACAAACATCAGAGCAGCCCACTCAATGTCAAATCCCAACAGAAAAAACAGCATCAGCCCAGCACCCCATGCCACATATTTAATACCACTGTTCCATTTGGCACGCGGATCAACCTGTGGGAACAGTTCTTTAGGCACCTCACGGCCCGATGCAACAATCTCACTAAGCGCCTGATAACGGGCTTTTTTTGTACGATATATGAAATAACAGATAAAGAATATGGCTATAATTGGACCACCAAATATCATTATCACCCCGAGAATGGCAACAGGAGAGACAAAAGAGGGAACCATATCGTCGAAATCATTATCGAAACTATTATCAGGTAGGTTGATATTTATTGTCGTGATGCCTGCGCCTTTTCCCTGGGCATGGTCTCCGGTTGTAGTAATCGTGATGGTGCTTGCCACCATCTCGGCGTCGGCTGCCGACGCCACTGTATCGTTGATCATGACTACGACAGTACTGTCATAGAATCCGTCGCGAATGCCCTGCATCAGATCGCTCATCTGCTCACGAAATCTGTCAGCATCATCAAACCTTTCAGGACGGCCACAGGATGAGATTGTTACAAGAGCACAAAATAGTGCCATTATTATAGCTATTCGATTGTACATATATTGTTATTGAGAGTTTTCGAATGTTTGATGCATGAGACAACAAAAAGGTTGCAGGCAATACCAACTAAATTAAAAAAAGCAATTCCTCAATAAATACTCTTTCATCGGCAAAAAACTAAGAGATTGTTTTAGAACAACCTCTTAAAGACCAAAACGTATCCATATTGGAACTCTTCGAATAATAACGCCCTAATTTGCAGGACAATATCTCATCTATAAACCGAAATAAACCAAATCCAGTAAAAAAATCGTAGTGAAATATCACTCTCCATCATAAAATTTCAGGACTTTCTCAGCATAACGCATCCCAAGCAACAACTGTCCATCAGTGTTGAAATGCGGATCAGTCTCATCCTTATACCAACCTAAACCTTCCGAAGACACCCAATCAGAATAAGGCAGGAAAGATGACACTTTAGTGATCATTTCATTAAACGGCACCGTACCAGATTCACGACCAGTCCAATTCCAACGAGATATCTGCCCCACTACAACAGGCAATTCCGGCATATTCAGATCCTTACGCATATCGGATATCATAGATATAAGTTTATCCTTATAAGCCTTAGGATCGGCACAGTCAGTCTCTCCCTGATGCCATAGGATAGCTTTCAATACACCGCCCTGAGCTATAGCGTCAGCAACTCTGGAAAGAGCCTCCTGGTAATATCCATCCTTACTATCTTTCAACCATGAATTTATAGAAGAGCCACCACGAGCGTTCACAATCAAGCCAACAGGACGCCCAAGACGGCATGAAATCTCTTTAGCAAATCCATAAGACGGTCCGAGACGCTGCAATGACATATCCTTTCGTATTGTAGAATAACGATTAAGCGGATTAACTGCCTTCTCGAACATACCCTTGTCATTCAGAAGATACACATTGTGGATGGTATCCATCACTGCAGATGTCAATTCACCCCGGCCGGCCATGTTCGATTGACCGATACATAGATACACATCAAGTGGACATGTCGCTTGCTCATTACCACAAGCTTTCATGCATTCATTTTGAGCAAAAACAGCCACTGTATGCAAAAATACAATAATCACTATCGAAACAATACGTATCATATTTACACTTTAAAATAAATTTAAATAAATTCTATATTACAAATATAGCCATAAGCATACAGCAATACAAATTTATTCCATACACTTAGAAAGCATAATCACTATGATAAAATAAAAACGCCGTGTAATGCTTACAGCACAACACGGCGCATATACTTAAGTCTTATTAATAAGAGCTGCCTTAACAAAAATATCAGTCGATTTGAATGACAAGATAATTGCTGCGGCTCCAGAATTCACGAGCATCAGTCACCCGGATTATCTTTATACCATCTACATCCTCAATTATATAACTGTTTTCAGGCATATTTGTGAGCACTTTAGCTTTCTTGGCATGAGTGTTTATAGCGGTGAGAGTGCGCTTGTCGGCAGTGGTGAAATAGCTTTGCTGGAAATCGGCCTGCATTAGCTTAGTCTTGCGGAGGAAACCTGTTTCGATGATTTTAGCCTCTTTCAGCTCTTTCTTCGAACCAATAGCATAGAAGCATGTGTTAAGCTCGTTTTCTGCGGCAAGAGCCTGCTCCTGTGCACGAGTACGTTCCTCAGAAACTTCAGCTACAGTAGTGTTAAGCGAGTCAACACGGGTAGTTAGATCGGCAACCTGTATCTTTGCAGCGGCAAGATCATTGCGCAAGGTAGAGATTGTAGCCTCTTGTGTGGCTATCTCCGCTTTCAGATTCTCGATCGTACGCTGTAGCGTACCGCTGTAGCTCTGATTTTTCTTTAATTTCTCCTCAAGCTGGGCAAGCCGTTCGCGACGCTCCTGAAGAGCTTGCTGAATGGCAGCCATATCATTGCGAAGTTGTTCTTTGCGTGAGGATGACTCAGCGCTGAGATTAGAAGTACTGGAGAGGATTTTCTCCATATCTTTGATTTGATTCATGCCATCGGTTATGTCATTGAGGAGCACGAGAAGGCTATCCTGATTTGCCAAGGCTACATGAAGCGAATCATTCAGTTCGCCATTTACAGACTCTGCCTGACGAAGTTTGTCGCCGTTACAGCCGGCCAGCACAAGCAGTGAGGCAGCGGCTATGGAAAGAAGCTTTTTCATAAAAGTGTGATTGTTGAGATTTCAGAGAATATGGTAATTTATATTTACCTGATTTTAATTAGATCTTATGTAGTCTGGCGATACTTATTGGTGTGGACCTTCTTGGGCACGCTCCCCAAATATCCCTCAACTACTATAACGATTTCACCTCGCGCTTGGTTCGCGGTAAAATATTCTGCCAATTCAGAAAGAGTGCCGGTATGAGTGGTATCATGCAACTTCGATATCTCCCTGCATACCGCACATTGCCTGTCGTGACCGCAAACTTCAGCAAGTTCACGCAAAGTTGAGGCCAATCGTAACGGAGACTCATACATCACAAAAGTCCGAGGCTCCGAAGCAAGCTCAGTATGGCGCGTCTTGCGTCCTTTCTTTTGAGGCAGAAATCCTTCGAAAGCAAAACGATCGCATGGCAACCCGGAGTTCACTATTGCAGGTATGAGAGCTGTCGCCCCAGGAAGAGTCTCCACCTCGATACCCTCGCGGCGAGATTCCCTTACCAACATAAAACCAGGATCGGATATACCTGGAGTACCTGCATCACTGACAAGAGCTATGTTCTCGCCACCTTTCAGCCGGGCAACAACACGGGCCGTGGTTTCATGTTCGTTATATTTATGATGACTGGAAGTAGGAGTCTGTATGCCGAAATGCTTTAATAGCACACCGCTTGTGCGTGTATCTTCACACAGCACAAGATCCACTTCCCGCAGTATATCTACCGCACGCGGTGTCATATCAGCCAGATTTCCTACGGGAGTAGGCACTATATACAGTTTTCCGCTCATCGTATTGAAAAATGCTTTTCGACAATAGCCATGAAATCCTTGACCTCCGCGTTATCAGCATCCCACTGGAGGTCGGTCATAAAGTAATCTACCGCTTCATCATAGCTTGTCATTGCCTCCACGAGATTCAGAGTATCAGTCATCTCAATGTCGGAATTTCCAAATAGCTCGCGGCGGAAACGGAAACGGTCGTTTAAAGAAAATGCCTTTCGTAAATTGCGTGAGCTTTCTCTCGCAAGCTTCTCATCCAGACGCAATGGCTCAGGTGTGGCATCAGGCGTAGCTGCACTTACGGCATATTCCTCCACAGCTAAATCTTCATCACACAATTGCTCCTCAGATAAAAGTTTAGTATCATCCTCTACAATATCCACTGCTTCTGGAGCAAGCGAAACTGAGTCGGGGATCTCCGTAATGACAGATTCCGGAACAGATGTATCTTCCACATCCTCCAATGCTGCGATATCAGCTTCAGCCAATTTTTCAGGTACCTCGTCCACAACGACAGGAGCCTTGGCATCATCATTATCTGATGTATCGGCAGAAACTTCCACCGACACAGGCTCAACAGCCCGCTCAGCGAGCATTTGGCCAATACCATCGTGCAACAAGGCCGACTTTTGAGCAAGCAGTGACCATACTTGATCAGGAACGCCATCAACACGTCTGGCAACTACCATAAGAAGCCCCTCAAGCTCATAGCAGACCGAAAGGAGTTCTTCAATATTGTTATTCATAGCTTCAGCCATAATGAAAAACATTCAAAGTTAAAGATTATCACACAAAGGTAGCAAACGAGAGTGACAAAAACAAACGGCGTGCTCCCGTATAGGGATCACGCCGTTTTATAAACTAATTGATCAGACTTGGATTATACACCCTGAAGTTTAAATGTGATGGGAAGTGTGTACCACACGTTCACCGACTGACCATTCATCTTACCGGGGATGAAGTCGGGAAGCGACTTAACCACGCGAACGGCCTCTTTATCGAGATCGGGGTCCTTACCACGGGCAACCTTAACCTCGCCGATCTTACCGGTCTTGGTAACGACGAACTGCACTACCACACGGCCCTGGATATTGTTCTCCATAGCCACAGGAGGATACTTAAGATTCTTCTGGATATACTTCATAAGTTCGGCCTCGCCACCGGGGAACTGAGGCATCTGCTCTACAGCAGTGAACACCTTGTTCTCCTCAACAGGCTTCTTCTCTTCAACGATGATCTCGTCCTTGTGCTCACGCACCACGTTACGGTCGTCAGTACCTTTGTCAAAGTCGCTCTGACCGAAAGCGGTTGTGGTTTCCTGAAGGTCATCAGCCGACTTCACCTCATCTTCAGCCTTTACCTGATCGTCATCAACGATAGCAATCTCGGTTACCTTTACTGTATTGAGGATTTCTTCGGGAAGAGCTTCGGGCTGCTCCATTTCCATGCGCTGCTGTTCTTCTTCAGGCTGATCTTCTGCTTCATCGACAGAAGTATCAAGATTGACCATAGCCTGCTCGGTAAGGTCTTCCGGACGCTCCTCTGCCTTGGGAAGCACAGTGTTTACCAAAAGTGGAAGAAGGAAAGCTATTGCAATGATGATTACCACTACAATCATCGCCTTATTATGGCGTGCATCAGAGTTCTTACGCATCTCATATGCGCCAAACTGCTGATTCTTGCCTTCAAAGACTATATCGCGCCATTCTTTTGATGAAAGATCTACATCTTTTGCCATTGTTCTTTCAGATTTAATAGTTAAACATATAGACAATCATCGTTACTTCTTAGGATTCTTGGCGAGATAATCGAAAATCAGAGCAGAGTCAACACCATTGATGTTGTCGATCTGATAGCGAGAAATCTGGTTGATCTGCATCTCATCAAGAGCGCCAATAAGGCTCTCCCACGATGCGTTCGGACCGGCTTTGATGATGACGATGGGGCGATCCTCGATAAGAGAGTCATTACGGATCTCCTTGGCACGAGCCTGATATTCTTCATCGCTGATCTTCTTTTCCTTCCAATCCTGCTTCAAGACGGCGATCTTCTGGAGCACAGTCTTGTTCTTGTCATGAAGGATTTTGCGGATGCCCTGCTGATCACCATTCACATTACCGATAAACTTCTCAACCTGAAGGTTGCTGTTATCGATAAGACCATCCTTATCTTCATCGGTCACATCGGGTTTACCGAAGTAGTAATAGATGATATGGGCAGCTTTGCCGGTTTCTGGGTCTGTTTTCACGTTGCCGTCAGCATCACGCTCTGTATCTAAGATGAGCGTTACTGCCTGCGACTCCTTTGCTTTGTTCTGCTGCTCCTGCTCAACCTTTTCGTTGGACGGGAGGGCGATGTTAAGAGTTTGCGACTTAATCATCGTGGTACAAAGCATGAAGAACGTGATCAGAAGCATGTTCATATCCACCATGGGCGTGAAGTCCACGTGAATCGACATCTTCTTTTGGGCGCCTTTTTTCTTTTTGCCGCCCTTATCGGATTGTTCTATTTGTGCCATAATGTTTAGTCGTTCTCGGTTTTTAATGCAGTCAGGAGGCTGAACTTGTTCATCTTGAGCGTCTGGAGGTTGTCAAGCACGGTGTGCACAACATCGTAGGGGGTGTCAGCATCGGCCTTGACAGCGATACCTTCTCCACTCTTGATAGTAGCCTCCATATTGCCATTGGCATTGTAGATAGCACGCATCCAGATCTGGAACTCATTGGGAGTCTCAAGGTTCTGATTGCCATCTACCGGAATACCAAGCTTCCACTCAGGGCGCTGGCCCTGCATGATCTCATCCTGATGTACCTGCGATTCGTCAAGGAATGCGGGGAGCTGTGCGATGGGCATGCCAAACATGTTCATTTTAGAGAACTTGTTGACCTGCTCCTGCGTGAGCTGTACTTTTTTGCTATGGGTCTTGTTGTACTCAGACACGGCATTCTGAAGGATTTCAGCTCTAACCTTCTCTGACGAGTAGGTAGAATCCGCGTCGCCCAACACACCAAGGAATATCTCGCCCTTGGGTGACACCAATACGGTGGTCAGATTGTTGATGGGCACCTTCAGTTCCGACACAGAAGCCGGAGTGATAACCGTTACAGGTTCCTTCTGAAGGAAAGTCGAGGTCAACATGAAGAAAGTAAGCAAAAGAACAGTCACGTCACTCATCGCG